>NZ_JBBWCB010000031.1:0-52382 GCF_039888995.1 Pseudomonas rossensis
AAGTAACACCGCGCTCTAACCGGGTGCACCAGGCGCCCCGACTGCCCTCTGTCGGTGCGCGATTTGCACTGAAAAAAACCTGCGCAAACGGTCAAATGCGCCTGAATTTATACAAATGCGACATTAAGGTACGTTCGTGCCACTGTTTAAGACTTGTGGCCGCTCCGGATCTTGCAATGGGTATGGCCCCTGCATAAGTATCCGCAGGAACGACTCACGAGGTCGTCCTCTAATTCCAAAAATGACAACAAATCATGAGGCCACCATGCTTAAACACGCGGTCATTCCGTTTTTAGTCGGCGCAGGCTTGTTAGCTAGCGCACCTTTCGCCCAAGCGGCGACTAACCTGGTGTTTTGCTCCGAAGGGAGCCCGGCCGGTTTTGATCCTGGTCAGTACACCACCGGAACCGACTTCGACGCCTCTGCAGAAACCATGTTCAACCGCCTGACTCAGTTCGAGCGCGGCGGCACCGCCGTTATTCCTGGTTTGGCGACCAAATGGGACATCTCCGATGATGGCCTGACTTACACCTTCCACCTGCGTGAAGGCGTCAAGTTCCATACCACCCCGTACTTCAAGCCAACTCGTGAGTTCAACGCCGACGACGTGCTGTTCACCTTCAATCGCATGATTGACAAGAACGACCCGTTCCGTAAGGCGTACCCAACCGAATTCCCGTACTTCACCGACATGGGGATGGACACCAACATCACCAAGATCGATAAAGTCGACGACAAAACTGTCAAGTTCACCCTGAAAGAAGTCGACGCCGCGTTCATCCAGAACATGGCCATGAGTTTCGCTTCCGTCCAATCCGCCGAGTACGCCGCCCAGCTGCTGAAAGAAGGCAAAGCCGCCGACATCAACCAGAAGCCGGTCGGCACGGGTCCGTTCGTGTTCAAGAGCTACCAGAAAGACTCCAACATCCGCTACACCGGGAACAAGGACTACTGGAAGCCTGACGACGTCAAGATCGACAACCTGATCTTCGCCATCACCACCGACCCGTCGGTACGTATCCAGAAGCTGAAGAAGAACGAGTGCCAGATCACTCTGTTCCCACGTCCAGCCGACCTGAAGGCTCTTCAGGAAGACAAGACTCTGAAAGTGCCTGACCAGGCTGGTTTCAACCTGGGTTACATCGCCTACAACGTGATGGACAAGATCAAGGGCAGCGATCAGCCGAACCCGATGGCCCAACTGAAAGTGCGTCAGGCACTGGACATGGCCGTCAACAAGCAGCAGATCATCGACTCGGTTTACCAGGGTGCAGGTCAACTGGCCGTCAACGCCATGCCGCCGACCCAGTGGTCTTACGACACCACCATCAAAGATGCGCCGTACAACCCTGAGAAAGCCAAAGAGCTGCTCAAGGAAGCCGGCGTCAAGGAAGGCACCGAGATCAACCTGTGGGCGATGCCGGTGCAGCGTCCGTACAACCCGAACGCCAAGCTGATGGCTGAAATGCTGCAGTCCGACTGGGCCAAGGTCGGTATCAAGGCCAAGATCGTGACCTACGAGTGGGGCGAGTACATCAAGCGCTCCAAAGGCGGCGAAAATGGCGCGATGCTGATTGGCTGGAGCGGCGACAACGGTGACCCGGACAACTGGCTGAACGTGCTGTTCGGCTGCGACTCTCTGCAAGGCAACAACTTCTCCAAGTGGTGCGACAAGAAGTTTGACGGCATCGTGAAAGAAGCCAAGCGCACGACCGATCAGTCCAAGCGCACCGAACTGTACAAGCAGGCGCAACACGTCCTCAAAGATGCCGTTCCAATGACACCTATCGCTCACTCGACGGTGTTCCAACCCATGCGCGACAACGTGCAGGACTTCAAGATCAGCCCGTTTGGCTTGAACTCCTTCTACGGCGTCAGCGTCAGCAAATAAGGTTTTGCAACGGCGACGTTTTTGACGTCGCCGTTGCTTTATCTGCCGAGAAAGTAGGAAACAACCTACATCCAATTCCGCTGAGCATTACAGCAGCGGCGTCGGACGCGTTGCCATTTCCTACGAGTATTTAGGACTCTACGCATTTACTGCCAGACCCACGGCTCCTACCGTCGGGATCTGACCAGTTCGTGCGTGGGCTCTCGGTTATTGCTGCCTGTCATGGCTTGAGATCAGTGATGCCTCCACGTCCCCGGACAGGACGGCTGTTCATTGAAAACACTTAGCGAAAGAGAAAAGGGAGCGTCATGCGCCATACCTTGGTTTTATCCGCATTGCTGGGCACCGGCCTGCTGGCCGCCACTTCCATCAGCCAGGCCGCCAATAACAGCCTGGTGTTCTGCTCCGAAGGCAGCCCCGCTGGCTTCGACACCGCGCAGTACACGACCGCGACCGACAATGACGCCGCCGAGCCGTTGTACAACCGACTGGCAGAGTTCGAAAAAGGCGCCACCAACGTCGTACCTGGCCTGGCCACTCGCTGGGATATTTCCGAGGACGGCCTCAAGTACACTTTTCACCTGCGCGAAGGGGTGAAATTTCACACAACCAAATACTTCACGCCGACCCGTGATTTCAACGCCGATGACGTGCTGTTCACGTTCAATCGCATGCTCGATCCACAGCAACCTTTCCGTAAGGCTTATCCGACCGAGTTCCCGTATTTCAACGGAATGAGCCTGAACAAGAACATCGCCAAGGTCGAGAAGACCGGGCCTTTGACCGTGGTCATGACGCTCAACAGCGTGGACGCCGCGTTCATCCAGAATATCGCCATGAGCTTCGCCGCCATCCTGTCCGCCGAATACGCCGACAAACTGCTGGCGGTCGGCAAACCAAGCGATATTAATCAGAAGCCGATCGGCACCGGGCCGTTCGTGTTCAAGAGCTACCAGAAAGATTCCAACATCCGTTACACCGGCAACCAGCAGTACTGGGACCCGAGCCGGGTCAAGCTTGAGAATCTGATTTTCGCCATCAACACCGATGCTTCGGTGCGGGTGCAGAAGCTCAAGGCCAACGAGTGCCAGATCACCCTGCACCCGCGCCCTGCCGACGTGACCGCGCTGAAGAACGACCCGACACTCAAGCTCATCGAGAAGCCCGGTTTCAACCTCGGTTACATCGCCTACAACGTGCGCCACAAGCCTTTCGACCAGCTCGAAGTGCGCCAGGCGCTGGACATGGCAGTGAACAAGCAAGGCATTCTCAACGCCGTCTATCAAGGTGCCGGTCAATTGGCCGTCAACGCCATGCCGCCGACCCAATGGTCCTACGACGAGACCATCAAAGACGCCGCCTACAACCCGGAAAAAGCCAAGGAACTGCTCAAGGCTGCCGGCGTGAAGGAAGGCACCGAAATTACCCTCTGGGCCATGCCGGTCCAGCGCCCGTACAACCCCAACGCCAAGTTGATGGCCGAGATGCTCCAGGCTGACTGGGCAAAAATCGGCCTCAAAGTGAAGATCGTCAGCTACGAATGGGGCGAGTACATCAAGCGCACCAAGAATGGCGAGCACGACGTCAGCCTGATTGGCTGGACCGGTGATAACGGGGACCCGGACAACTGGCTCGGCACGCTTTATAGCTGCGACGCCATTGGCGGCAACAACTACTCCATGTGGTGTGATCCGGCCTACGACAAGCTGATCAAGCAGGCCAAAGTCGTTACCGACCGCGACCAGCGCACCGTGCTTTACAGACAGGCGCAACAGTACCTCAAGCAGCAGGTGCCGATTACGCCAGTCGCCCACTCGACGGTTAACCAGCCGTTGAGCGCCAAAATCGAGGGATTCAAGGTGAGTCCTTTCGGTCGTAACGTGTTCTCGGGCGTCAGCCTAGAAAAATAACCGATTAGCCAGAAACGCTGGGGGCGGATTCCGCCCTCACGCAAGCGTATTGCCGTAATTCGTCAATCCGGTCTACAGCAAACGTTTGCGATGCCTTGAATGAGTTCTAAACCAAATAGCCGGATCACCAAAAAAGACCGGCATTAAAAAAAAGAAAGAAAGGAGCTTCGCCCCATGAAACTGAGTAGCACCGCGTTATTGGCCTTGGCCATCAGCAGCGTAACCGCCTCGGCGTACGCAGAAACCCAAAGCCAGGCGTTCACCCCGGTTACCGTGAAAGAGAAAAGTGCTCAGAGTGAAGCCACTGGCTTTGTCGAAGGCCAATCGATCACCGGGAGCACGCGTAACTGGTATGCCAACGAGCAACTGAAGCGCGGTGGCGTGTTCCGTTACAACAAAGACGGCACATTGCAAACGACGGACCGCCGTATCAACTGGGTGCAAGGCACCATCATCAAGTACAACTCGGGCTTTACTGAGGGCACTGTAGGTTTCAGCACTGAAGTCGCGGCTTACAACGCGATAGCCCTGGAGCGTGATCAAGAAAGATTGGCCTCCGGCTTCGGCGGCGTACCGGGTGACCGTTTACGGGCCGGTAATAACCGTACCCTGACCAAAGAAGGCGGCGACGCACAAGGCCAATGGAGCAAACTCGGCCTGGCGAACCTCAAGGCACGCGTCTCCAACACTACCCTGACCGCTGGCCGTCAGAATTTCAGCAGCCCGATGGTCGATGTGATCGGTAACCGTCCGCTACCTTCGAGCTTCCAGGGTGTGGCCCTGCACAGCGAAGAGCTAGAAAACCTGACTTTTGACTTGGCCACCTTCGATCGCAACTCTCCACGAACTGAAGAAAGCCAACGTAAATTTCGCTCCGAATACGCTGACGAAATCATTGAAATCGATCACGTGAACACCGCTGGTATCACTTACCAGCCATTCGCCAGCCTGACTACCAGCGTGTGGGGCACTCAGGCCGAAGACATGTGGAACCAGTACTACTTCGGCGCCAGCCACGTGCTGGGAGACAGCTCGGTACTGAGCCTGACCACCGGCCTGAATTACTACAAAACCGTCGACGAAGGCAAAGCCGTACTGGGCGAGATCGACAACGACACCTACTCCCTGTCGCTCGGTCTGACTCACCAGGCCCACAGCCTGACCTTCTCCTACCAGGAAGTGAACGGTAACGAGTACTTCGACTACCTGCACGAAACCAACGGTATCTACCTGGCCAACTCCCTGCTGTCGGACTTCAACGGCCCGAACGAGAAATCCTTCCAGATTGCCTACGGCCTCAACATGGCTGAGTACGGCGTGCCAGGTCTGAAATTCAACATCTACCAGGCTCGCGGTTGGGGTATCGACGGTACTCACTATAAAGGTGGCGCCTACAACAGCGTGACCACGATGGACGGTGAACATCACTATGAATACGGCATCGGCGCTTCGTACGCCGTGCAGAGCGGTCCGCTCAAGGCTACCGCTATTCGCGCCACCTACACCGCTCACCGCGCGAGTGAAAACCAGCTGGATGGCAACATCAACGAGTTCCGTCTCGTGACCACCATCCCGTTCAACATTCTGTAAAAACGCACGCCTGCGGCTGACTCATGACGAGTCGGCCGTTTGGTTTTCTTCAGTTCAACCGATTGCAGAGGGTTCTTTGATGAAAATGCTTCCCCTACGTGCGGCCATCGCAGCCGCGTTGCTGAGTGCCGCTGTTGGCGTCTCGGCCAAACCCCTGGTGGTTTGCTCCGAAGCCAGCCCGGAAGGTTTCGATATCGTTCAGTACACAACTGCAGTCACGGCCGATGCAGTGGCCGAAACAGTGTTCAATCGCCTGGTGGACTTCAAGCCTGGCACCACTGAAGTGGTTCCTGCACTGGCGCAATCCTGGGAAATCAGCGAGGACGGCCTGAGCTACACCTTCCACCTGCGTAAAGGCATCAAGTTTCACACCACCGATTACTTCAAGCCGACCCGCGACTTGAACGCCGACGATGTGCTTTGGAGTTTCCAGCGTCAGCTGGACCCGAAACACCCGTGGCACAACAAGTCGAGCGTGGGCTTCCCGTACTTTGAAAGCATGGGCTTCAAGGATCTGCTCAAAAGCGTTGAAAAAATCGACCAAGACACCGTCGTATTCACCCTGACGCGTCGTGAAGCACCGTTCCTGGCCGACATCGCCATGCCGTTTTCGGCAATCTACTCCGCCGAATATGCCGATCAATTGCTCAAGGCCGATAAAACGGCCGACCTCAACAGCAAGCCGATCGGTACGGGCCCGTTTATTTTCACCCGCTATAACAAGGACGCTCAGGTACGCTTCAAGGCCAACCCTGAGTACTTCCGCGGCAAGCCGCCGGCCGATACGCTGATATTCGCGATCACCACCGACAACAACGTGCGCCTGCAAAAGCTCAAGGCCAACGAGTGCCAGATCGCGCTGTACCCTAAACCCGATGACGTCCCGAGCATCAAGGCCGACCCGAACCTGAAGGTCGATGAGCTGGCCGCGATGACCACCAGCTATACCGCGATGAATACCACTCGCAAATACATGAGCGACGTACGCGTGCGTCAAGCGATCAACATCGCTTTCGACAAGCAGACCTACGTCAACAGCCTGTACGGCAAAGGCAACGCGGTGATCGGCACCGGGCCTTATCCGCCGACCCTGCTAGGCTTCAACGACAACCTGAAAAATCCGCCGCGTGACCTCGCCAAGGCCCGCGAACTGCTCAAGGAGGCCGGGGTACCGGAAGGCACTGTGATCACCCTGTTCACTCGCAACGGCGGCGGCCCGACCAACCCTAATCCGCTGCTCGGTGCGCAAATGATGCAATCGGACCTGGCACAGATCGGGCTCAAGCTCGACATCCGCGTCATGGAATGGGGCGAAATGCTCAAACGCGCCAAGAATGGCGAACACGACATGGTGTCGGCAGGCTGGGCCGGCGACAACGGCGACCCGGATAACTTCCTGACGCCAAACCTGAGTTGCGACGCAGCACAAAACGGCGAAAACTACGCCCGCTGGTGCAACAAGGAGTTTCAAGCGTTGATCGACAAGGCCCGCGGCGGCACTGAGCCGGCTGCACGGGCGGCAATTTATGAACAAGCGCTGGACGTTTTCGACAAAGACCAGCCGTGGATTCCTATGGCTTATCCGAAAATGTTCACCGCCATGCGTAAAAACGTCGAGGGTTTCCACCAGAGCCCTTTGACGACTAACAACTTCGCCACCACTCAGGTGAAGTAGATAAGAAACTACCGGCATTCCTGACCCAGGAATGCCGGGCACGCCTAACCGGCTGATGAGGTACACCACAAGATGTTTAGTTTTATTGCCCGCCGATTGGGGTTATTGATCCCCACATTCTTCGGTATCACCTTGCTGACTTTCGCGTTGATTCGCATGATTCCTGGCGACCCCGTGGAAGTGATGATGGGCGAACGTCGGGTCGACCCCGAAATGCACGCTCAGGCAATGGAACGCCTTGGCCTGAACAAACCGCTGTATGCCCAGTACCTGGACTACATCGGCAAGTTGGCCCACGGCGATCTCGGCGAATCCCTGCGTACCCGTGAAAGTGTCTGGACCGAGTTCAGCTCTCTATTCCCCGCGACCCTGGAACTGTCCATGGCCGCCCTGTTGTTCGCCGGCATCCTGGGCCTTCTGGCCGGGGTGATCGCGGCACTCAAGCGAGGATCCCTGTTCGACCACGGGGTGATGGGCATCTCCCTGGCGGGATACTCGATGCCGATTTTCTGGTGGGGCCTGATCCTGATCATGTTCTTCTCGGTGTCCCTGGGCTGGACCCCGGTGTCCGGGCGGATCGACCTGCTCTATGACATCGAGCCGCGGACTGGCTTCATGCTTATCGACACGCTGCTGGCCGATGACGTCGGTGCGTTCTTCGATGCCCTGCATCACCTGATCCTGCCGGCCATTGTGCTCGGCACCATCCCGCTGGCAGTGATCGCGCGGATGACCCGCTCTTCGATGCTCGAAGTGTTGCGTGAAGACTACATCCGTACCGCCCGCGCCAAAGGCCTGTCGCCGTCGCGCGTGGTGTTCGTCCACGGTCTGCGTAACGCGCTGATTCCGGTGCTGACCGTGGTCGGCCTGCAAGTCGGCACATTGCTGGCCGGTGCGGTCCTGACCGAAACCATCTTCTCCTGGCCCGGCATCGGCAAATGGCTGATCGAAGCCATTGGCGCACGGGACTATCCCGTGGTGCAAAACGGCATCCTGTTAATCGCCTGCCTGGTGATTCTGGTCAACTTCGTGGTGGACATCCTCTACGGCTTTGCCAACCCACGCATTCGTCACCAGCGCTGAGATCATTATGACCATGACCACTTCAATTCCAGCGGTAGCAGTCGATCAAAGCCTGCTGTATCCGTCTCCATATAAAGAATTCTGGCAAGCGTTCTCCAAGAACAAAGGCGCCGTCGCCGGCCTGATGTTCATGCTGCTGGTGATTTTCTGCGCACTGTTCGCCCCTTGGGTGGCACCGCATAACCCGAGCGAGCAGTACCGCGACTTCCTGCTGACCCCGCCGTCCTGGCTGGAAGGTGGGCAAATCCAGTTCCTGCTCGGCACCGATGAACTGGGTCGCGACCTGCTGTCGCGGCTGATCCACGGTTCGCGCCTGTCCCTGCTGATCGGCTTGTCGTCGGTGGTGATGTCGCTGATTCCGGGCATCCTTTTGGGTCTGTTCGCCGGGTTCTTCCCGCGCTTGCTCGGCCCGACCATCATGCGTCTGATGGACATCATGCTGGCCCTGCCGTCCCTGCTGCTGGCGGTGGCGATTGTCGCCATCCTCGGCCCTGGCCTGATCAACACCATTATTGCCATCGCCGTGGTTTCGTTGCCGTCCTATGTTCGTCTGACCCGCGCCGCGGTGATGGGCGAACTGAACCGCGACTACGTGACCGCCGCGCGCCTGGCCGGTGCCGGTCTGCCACGCCTGATGTTCGTCACCGTGCTGCCTAACTGCATGGCGCCGCTGATCGTTCAGGCCACCTTGAGTTTCTCTTCGGCGATTCTCGATGCCGCCGCACTGGGCTTCCTCGGCCTTGGCGTACAACCGCCAACCCCTGAGTGGGGCACCATGCTGGCTTCGGCTCGCGACTACATCGAACGCGCCTGGTGGGTCGTCAGTCTGCCTGGTTTGACCATTTTGCTCAGCGTGCTGGCAATCAACTTGATGGGCGACGGCCTGCGCGATGCGCTGGACCCGAAACTCAAGAACGCCGCCTGAGGAGATTCAAATGTCACTGTTAGAAATCAAGAATCTCAACGTTCGCTTCGGCGACAAGAACGCCGTACCGGTGGTCGACGGTCTCGACATTACCGTGGACAAGGGCGAAGTTCTGGCCATCGTTGGCGAATCGGGTTCCGGCAAGTCCGTGACCATGATGGCGCTGATGGGCCTGATCGAACATCCGGGGATCGTCACCGCCGACGCCCTGAATTTCGACGGCAAGAACATGCTCAAGCTGAGCAACCGACAGCGTCGGCAGATTGTCGGCAAAGACCTGGCCATGGTTTTCCAGGACCCGATGACCGCGCTGAACCCGAGCTACACCGTCGGTTTCCAGATCGAAGAAGTGCTGCGCCTGCACCTGAAAATGTCCGGCAGGCAAGCCCGCGCACGCGCCATCGAACTGCTGGAAAAAGTTGAAATCCCGGGCGCCGCCAGCCGTATGGATGCTTACCCGCATCAACTGTCCGGTGGTATGAGCCAGCGTGTTGCGATCGCCATGGCGATTGCCGGCGAACCGAAACTGCTGATCGCCGACGAACCGACCACGGCACTGGACGTAACGATTCAGGCGCAAATCATGGATCTGCTGTTGGCCCTGCAGAAAGAGCAGAACATGGGCCTGGTGCTGATCACTCACGACCTCGCGGTCGTGGCCGAAACCGCTCAGCGTGTGTGCGTGATGTACGCCGGCCAAGCGGTCGAAGTGGGTCAGGTTCCTCAGCTGTTCGACATTCCGGCGCACCCGTACAGCGAAGCGCTGCTCAAGGCGATTCCGGAACACAGCCTGGGCGCCACGCGCCTGGCCACGCTGCCGGGCATCGTTCCCGGTCGTTATGACCGTCCGCAGGGTTGCCTGCTGTCGCCGCGTTGCCCGTATGTGCAGAATTCCTGCCGTCAGCAACGTCCAACCCTTGACCCGAAAAGCAACAGCCTCGCCCGCTGCTTCTACCCGCTGAATCAGGAGGTGGCGTAATGGCCGTCGTACTTACCGCCCGCGACCTGACCCGTCACTACGAAGTGTCCCGTGGCCTGTTCAAGGGCCATGCGACCGTGCGCGCCCTGAACGGTGTGTCGTTCGAACTGGAAGCCGGCAAGACCCTCGCTGTCGTCGGCGAATCGGGCTGCGGCAAATCCACCCTGGCCCGCGCCCTGACGCTGATCGAAGAGCCATCCTCCGGCTCCTTGAAAATCGCCGGGCAGGAAGTCACCGGTGCGAACAAAGCTGAACGCAAGCAACTGCGCAAAGACGTGCAGATGGTGTTTCAGAGCCCTTACGCGTCGTTGAACCCACGGCAAAAAGTCGGTGACCAGCTCGGCGAACCGCTGCTGATCAACACCAACCTGAGTGCATCCGAACGTCGCGAGAAAGTGCAGGCGATGATGAAGCAGGTGGGCTTGCGTCCTGAGCACTACCAGCGTTATCCGCACATGTTTTCCGGCGGTCAGCGCCAGCGGATCGCCCTGGCCCGCGCGATGATGTTGCAGCCTAAAGTGCTGGTCGCGGATGAACCGACCTCGGCGCTGGACGTGTCCATCCAGGCTCAGGTGCTGAACCTGTTCATGGACTTGCAGCAAGAGTTCAACACCGCTTACGTGTTCATCTCCCATAACCTGGCGGTGGTGCAACACGTCGCCGATGACGTGATGGTGATGTACCTCGGTCGCCCGGTGGAAATGGGCCCGAAGAACGACATCTACGAGCGTCCTCTGCACCCGTACACCCAGGCGCTGCTGTCGGCCACCCCGACCATTCACCCGGACCCGAACAAGCCGAAAATCAAGATCGTCGGCGAATTGCCCAACCCGCTGAACCCGCCGTCCGGCTGCGCGTTCCACAAGCGCTGCCCGTACGCGACCGAGCGCTGCAGCACCGAAGAGCCGGCCCTGCGCCTGCTCGACAGTCGGCAGGTGGCTTGCCACTACGCCGAGCAGTTCCTCGACGGCGCGGCATAAAAATGTGGGAGCGGCGGTGCACCGCCGCTCCCACAGGGATATACGACCTGTTCACTAACCCCTTCTTCTTCGGCTGCGCATCAGTCCGGCAGGAGGGGTTTTCTTTTGGCTGTCATTTAAGCCCCTTCATCCTCGTCGGTGTCCGGATCGTCAGTGGTCGAGTCGTCATCGTCTGCGCTGCCACCCTGCCCCTGATCGCCCGGTTCGGATTCGGACTTGGCGAGCATCAACTCACCATGCCCGACCTGCCCGCTCGAAGCCTGGGTATCGTGATCCTCGCATTCGGCCCAGACCGCAGAACTGCCGAGGGCCAGCATTACCAATACTTTCAACATCAATACAACGCGTAGCAACCTGTTCATAGCCGATTCCATCCATTTGTAGTTGAAACAGCGGTGCCTCTCTGGCGCTGAATAAAATCTAGTTCCGATTGATTCGGTTCTCCAGATAGGACGCTAACGAATGGACGGAATGCCCTTGGCTGGGAGATTGGTTGTGAATAATGCCTATAACCAGATCAGCTAAGTGAAGCAGGCTCACCGCGCGCGGAGGGAAGAACCCTTCGAGGTTCCGATAAACGAGTCGCCTGATAAATCAGCGGTATGGCCAGCAGCGCCAGAGCCGCGCAGGCGACCCATACGCTATGCCCACCGAAATGACCATAGAGCTGGCTTCCAAGCGTCGGCGAAAGCAGCACGCTCGTACTCCAACACATGGCAAAAAGACCAAAGTACTGCCCGCTCTTTCCCGCCTGTGCACGCTGCATGACCAGAACATTGAGGGTCGGCATGAAAAGAATTTCGCCAAGCGTCCAAACCACCGTCGACAGGCAGACAAACAACATTCCGGTACCCAGAGGCAGCATTCCAAGTCCGCAAGCCAACAAAAGACTGCCGGCCAGCAGTTGCCGTCGAGCCCCCCATTGCTCCCCCCAGTGAGAAAACGGAATTTGCAGCGTCACCACGAGCATCGCATTGAGTGCGAATTGCCACCCGATGAACTCAGTACCCAACCGATAGTAATCAAGTAAATAGTTGCCCAGCATGCTGTAGACCGGTTCAAAGGCAAGGCCCAGCAGCACAGAAGCCGCCAACAACCAAAGGAAAGGCTTGTCCCGATACGGTGCGCATAAACCCGAAGCTGTATCCGTGTTCTCCTCCATCAAAAAAGCTTCGCGATGAAATGTCGACCGTACAAACCAGACTAAGGCCAGCACCGTCATCGCCGCACTGACAAAAAACACCCAGCGAAAATCAGTCTGCGCCAGGACACCACCCGCCACCCCGGCTACCGCCATCCCCAGGTTGCTCGCGACACGGCTCAACGACTGCGCGCGAGCGCGTTGCTTAACGTCGCAATGCTCCATAAGCAAACGTTGATGAAGCGTACGAATCGCACCGTCGAGTGCACCACTGAGCAACAACAACCCGCCAAGCAAAGTCACATCAGTGACCAGCCCCAACAAGACCAGTATCCATGCAGAAACAAAAAACAACGCGGCAGTGAGCCGCACCGTGGAGAAATGATCACTCAGCAGTCCGCCGACCATTGACCCTATCAGCAAGCCGGCCCCGTATCCGGATAACAACCAGCCAACCGTCTCAATCGAAAACCCTAGTTCCTGACGCAGGTACAGCGCCATGAACAGTTTGACCATGGCACTCAAGCGACTGATAAAGATCAACGTGGCAAGGACCCAGGCCATTGAACAGAAGTAACCAGCCAGCCGAGTCATGTGGGTGAACCGACTAAGCATGCCATTGGTCCAGATTAAGACTCACATGGCTGTGAATGCCTTTTGAAACGAAAGAAATGTCCGAACGAATCTTATGATTTTCATCGTAAAAATACTGCGCCTGGAGCCGACCCTCAGCATCCAGACCAATCAGGGGGTTGTTGATCAGAAATTGTCGAGTTGAAGCACAAAGCGTTGGCACTCGAATCAATATCCGCCATTGGCCAAACGCGTTATCCGGAACAAAGGCCTGGGCCCCAAAGCGTTTTTTGTACTGGAATGTTCCCTTACTCAAAAATGGCTCACAGCCCTGAAAGTCGACAGAATCAATGAAGGGTTGATTGGATGCCCATTCCAGAATCGCGTGATAAACAAAGTTCTGCGCTCCATTTTCCCGGCAAACCGCAGCACCCCCCCTTTACCCCGATCAATCGCGCATTCAAGGTACGCACCGATTTATCAATCTGGGAAACACTGCCCGCTACCCACTCATCATTCAAATGAATCCGAAACAATACTCCTCGTTTGAACAAATCCAGATAAGCCGCATCCTCCGGCACACTCCGAGCAAATGAACCGTAGCGAGTACTCATTGTCGGGACATGCATGGAGCGGTAGAAGGCGAAAAAATCTTCATCTTCAAGCGATACGTCGAAATCAAACCCTTGCCTGACAGCGTGAATACGACGTTTGCTTTCTCGATGAGAGATCTGACTCAGAACATGCTCCCAACCAGCAGAAACGTCGACTTTCTGGTGAATCCGGCTTACGCCCACAATATCGCCCTGATGCTGGCATTGATGAACAACCTCTTCGGGAGCCATCAACACGCACATAGTGGTTCGGTTCTTCTTTATGAATATCTCAAGTTGATTCCACTCCAGAGTCCCTTCCCGCTCTACAGAGGAAAACTCGAAAAAACATTGATCCACGAAAGGAGCGATGTAGAGCAGCCCTTCTGCCACTCCGACATAAACAAGACTTGCAGGTCTTCCCGCTCTGGAATGTCCCCTGTAAACACGGAAGTGGCAGAGCGCTTCGCCAGGCATGGAAGGTCTCGCACTCATGACTTAGAGCACCTGCAAAGGATCTCCATCATCTCTTCAGCGCTGCTGATGAATGACAATCCCTCGGCTGGAATGGCTTCGTAGTCCCCCCGACAGTAGGAGCCCGAAGCATGAATGGTGCAACCGTCCATGCCCTCTAGTAACTGTCGATCAATCGCATTCATGCAACCTGTCATTGCCATAACCAATGACCACTCTTTCAGGTCCCGTGGATCGGCTGGCAATCTGACTGGCGTATCTGCGAGCAACTGAACGCATTCGCTGTAGCGCTGCATGCACTCATAAAGCGAAACAACAATTCCTGAGCCGCCATTGGCCCTGACGTGCCCAGTCATTTCTTCTGCCGTAGGCGGCAAGTGAGTATAAAAAGTGGGCTCTAGAACCTCATCGGGACTCCAGGTCGCAGCAGGAAAATGCGCAGACACTGCCTGCACCCACAACCCGTTTGGAGCTTGGGTATAGCTGGGTGCAGAAGCACCCTCGAAGTTTCCGTCAAGTAAGTGCAGCACCATATCGCTGGTAGCTAGATGTTGAACCAGTAAAAACGAAGGTAAGGAAATTGGGGTCCTTTGACGTTTCAATACCTCCACACCTGAGCAATATCCCAAAAGACCGTATGCACTAGACACCGCATGCACATGTACGGTCCTGCGATCGGTGTCCCAGGCGTCGCCATACTCAAAGTCAAAAAACGCCCGGACCTGGTCAGAAAACCGGTAATTCTCAAGCCGCAGGGAATGCCACAACTTCGAATCACCTAATGGACGGCGATTGAAAAGAGCCTTGAATTGCTGTCCGACAACCTTCACCGCTTCCGGCGACTCGGTATCAAGCACAAATACAGGGTTGAGTGCACGCAACCGAGGGTCGTCATAAAGTTCGGATCTACGCAGTTTCCCGGTCGTCTGGGCAGGCGTCAGCGTGACAATCCGCAATTGCTCGGGATGTGCCAACTGGGTCTTCAATGCACGCAGAACTGCATCACGCAGTGCAATCGCCTTGTTACCGGAGGATGGCGAAAACAACAGGATGCTTTCACCGGTTTCCTGAATATGCCGGATGGCACGTGCAACGATTAGTGTCGAGGCAAAGGTCTTTGTTGTTTGAGTATTTGCGTTCTGCCTCAGGTCGAACAAACGTAACGGCACACCCCGGTAGCGGCCCATTTCAAAAAACTGCGCTGTGGCGACCGACAGGAAGGCCTGCATACGAGGATCCAGCTCAGGCAACCTCATTGTGGGTTCGAAAGCATCGTCGCTGCCGCTGACTTCGAAGCCGGGAGCACTGGCGACGATCAGATCGTAGTAGCGCTCGATAACCGAAATGGGATCCTGAGGTCTCCGGGTTGCCAGTGCATCTGTACCGCTTTTCATCACATCCATTTGTCCAGCGCTCCTGTTCGTGGATATTCGCTACTTGCGAATGTCTTTCGAACGCTAGACGTCAAGGACTCCCTTGTCTCTGGTCAAAACCTTGATAACTGAAAAGCAGACCCAAGCTACAGAACTCAGAAAAAACGCTTACAGAAACATCCCACATGCTTCGCCTCGGGCCGGACCAGAGATAAAAATAGGCCCTCCGTGTTTTCGGGTGACATCTCTTCGCTTAGTGATGTTTACGCACCGCAAGGAATTTCACGCCCAGCCAACATCCCTCATCAGCGCCAGATTAATCTGGGGATCGAGCTCATCTTGTGTGCTGCGTTAAGGTAATGCCGAATAACTCAGACAAAGGCCACTGCCATGGATCTGTCTCAAAAACTGCTGCATCTGGAACAACGCTTACTGTCACGGGCAACCCGGCGCGACGCAGAAGAAATCTCCTGCCTGATCGCCGACGACTTTGTCGAGTTCGGCGCCAGCGGTGGCATCTGGAACAAGGCCGAGCTGGTCGAACAGTTGCCTCTTCAGTCGTTCTCTCTGCGCACCATCAGTGAGTTCGCAGCCAAACAGCTCTCAGAAAATACGGCCCTGGTGACTTATCAATGTCACACCGTCGCCATCGGGCTTCAACACCTATGTTGATCGGTCTATCGATTTCGCGAACAGGCTCGCTCCCACAAGGTTTCACCTAACCGGGCGAAATCGGGGCATTAAAAAACCCCGCAGCTTTCGCAACGGGGCTTTTGGTTTTACAGCTCAGCGCTTAATGATGCTCACGCGTCGCACGGAATTTCACATCCGGCCAGCGCTCTTCCATCAGTGCCAGGTTCACCCGCGTCGGGGCTAGGTAGGTCAGGTGACCACCGCCGTCGATGGCGAGGTTTTCCACAGCCTTGATCTGGAATTCTTCGAGCTTTTTCTTATCATCGCAATCGATCCAGCGCGCGGAATAAACGGTAATCGGCTCGTAGGAGCACTCGACCTTGTATTCCTCTTTCAAACGGCTGGCGACCACATCGAACTGCAGCACACCGACGGCGCCGAGAATGATGTCGTTGCTGCGCGTCGGGAAGAACACTTGTGTCGCGCCTTCTTCCGCCAGTTGCTGCAGACCCTGACGCAGTTGCTTGGACTTGAGCGGATCACGCAGGCGTACGCGACGGAACAGTTCCGGGGCGAAGTGCGGGATGCCGGTGAAACCCAGGACTTCGCCTTCGGTGAAGGTGTCGCCGATCTGGATGGTGCCGTGGTTGTGCAGGCCGATGATATCGCCGGCAAACGCTTCTTCCAGTTGCTCACGCTCGGAGGAGAAGAAGGTCAGCGCATCGCCGATCCGCACGTCTTTGCCGGTGCGCACGTGGCGCATCTTCATGCCTTTTTCGTACTTGCCGGAGCAGATACGCATGAAGGCGATGCGGTCGCGGTGTTTCGGGTCCATGTTCGCCTGGATCTTGAACACGAAGCCGGCGAATTTCTCTTCAACTGGCTCCACGGTGCGCTCGTTGGCGACACGGGCCAGCGGTTTCGGCGCCCAGTTGACCACGGCGTCGAGCACGTGATCGACACCGAAGTTGCCCAGTGCAGTACCGAAGAACACCGGGGTCAGTTGGCCGTCGAGGAATTCCTGTTGATTGAATTCGTGACAGGCGCCCTGTACCAGCTCCAGCTGATCGACGAAGCGATCGTACTCGTCGCCCAAGTGCGCGCGGGCTTCATCGGAGTCGAGTTTCTCGATGATTTTCACATCGGTGCGCTCGTGGCCGTGGCCAGCGGTGTAGACGATGATGTAGTCGTCGGCGAGGTGATAAACGCCCTTGAAGTCGCGGTAGCAACCGATCGGCCAGGTGATCGGTGCCGCCTTGATCTTCAGGACCGCTTCGATTTCGTCGAGCAGTTCGATCGGGTCGCGGATGTCACGGTCAAGCTTGTTGATGAAGCTGACAATCGGCGTGTCACGCAGACGGCAGACATCCATCAGCGCGATGGTCCGTGGCTCTACACCCTTACCGCCGTCGAGGACCATCAATGCCGAGTCAACCGCTGTCAGGGTGCGGTAGGTGTCTTCGGAGAAGTCTTCGTGGCCCGGGGTGTCGAGCAGGTTGATCATGTGGTCGCGATACGGGAACTGCATGACCGACGTGGTAATGGAAATACCCCGTTGTTTTTCCATTTCCATCCAGTCGGAGGTGGCATGGCGGTCAGACTTGCGAGATTTCACCGTGCCAGCAATCGCAATCGCCTTGCCCATCAGCAAGAGCTTCTCGGTGATGGTGGTTTTACCGGCATCGGGGTGGGAAATAATGGCGAAAGTGCGGCGTTTCGCGACTTCGGCGGCCTGTTTGGTCATGGGAAATCGCCTGGCAGGTGATTCAAAAAAGGGCGGCGAGTATAGCGCAAACCGACATCTACGGACCACCGTTCGCCCTGTCGCCAACGGCGATCGACGGGCCAGAAGAAACATCAAGGGTGGCTAAATGCTGCTAATTATGGAACCTTTTAAAAGGTGCAGACGTCCACTCCCCTGTTACGGCACTCGTACCAGGCGCTGAAAAATCAGCAAGTTGGCCTGACGAGGCTGCGCTTATGGCTCGATCTCATGCGGTTTCATCAGCATGAAGAGCTGCTTCTCGCGAACGTTGTTTTTCCCGGCAGCCAGGAATGGCATGCCACTCGGGACTGCGTTCGCCGACAAAGAAAAAGGAGTCTGCCTGTGGCTATTCGCTATGGCAAAGGGCTGATAGGAGGTGCGGTTGTCGTCGCCCTTCTGGCCCTGCTGGTCCACTGGATTGGCATCAACACGATCGAACATTACCGCGACGATTTGTTGTTTTACCTGCAAGCTCATCTGATTCTCGTCCTCGCTTCCATGCTGGCCGCCCTCGTTGTGGGCATACCCGCCGGTATCTTTCTCAGCCGCCCGACCATGGTGGGCCGCGCTGAACGCTTCATGCAGATCTTCAACATCGGCAACACCGTGCCGCCTCTCGCCGTACTGGCCATCGCCCTGGGTATTCTCGGCATCGGCAGCGGCCCCGCGATTTTCGCCCTGTTCCTCGCTTCGCTGTTGCCGATCGTGCGCAACACCTATGAAGGCCTGAAAAACGTTCAGGGTTCGCTCAAGGAAGCGGCCGTCGGCATCGGCATGACACCGACTCAGGTGCTGTGGCGAGTCGAACTGCCGAACGCCGTGCCGATCATCATCGGTGGCGTGCGCGTGGCGCTGGCAATCAATGTCGGTACGGCACCGCTGGCGTTCCTGATTGGCGCCAACAGTCTGGGCAGCCTGATTTTCCCTGGCATCGCCTTGAACAATCAGCCGCAACTGCTGCTCGGCGCGGCCTGCACCGCCCTGCTGGCCTTGCTGCTCGACGGTCTGGTGACACTCGCCAGCCGCCTCTGGCTCGAACGCGGCCTGCGCCCGTCTTAAGCCTCGGCAAAGGAATATTTATGAAAAGACTGACCTTATTATTGGGCTGCGTCCTGCTGTTCGCAGGATTTGCCCAAGCAGCTGAAAAACCCGTGATCCGCATTGGTGCCAGGGTGTTCACCGAACAAACCCTGCTGGCGGAAATCACGTCCCAGTACCTGAACGCCAAGGGTTACGACACTCAGGTGACTGGCGGTCTGGGCAGCAACCTGGCCCGCAGCGCCCACGAAAGTGGTCAGCTCGACCTGATGTGGGAATACACCGGCGTGTCGCTGGTGGCTTACAACCACATCACTGACAAGCTCGACAGCGCTCAATCCTACGCCAAGGTGAAAGAACTCGACGCGAAAAAAGGCCTGATCTGGCTCACCCCGTCGAAATTCAGCAACACCTACGCCCTGGCCCTGCCAGAAAACACCGCGAAGGCGTATCCGCAGATCAACACCATCAGCGAGCTGAACACGGTGATGCAGGCTGAGGCGAAGACCCATCACCTGGTGGCGCTGGACACCGAGTTCGCCAACCGTTCCGACGGTCTGGACGGCATGGTGGACCTCTACGGCATGAACCTCACCCGCAAAAACATCCGCCAGATGGATGCCGGGCTGGTCTACACCGCCCTGCGCAATGGTCAGGTATTTGCCGGTCTGGTCTACACCACGGACGGTCGTTTGAACGCCTTCAAGCTGAAACTGCTGGAAGACGACAAGCATTACTTCCCGGACTACACCGCTGCGCCGGTGGTGCGTCAGGTTTACCTCGACGCGCATCCGAAACTCGCCGAAGAACTCAAGCCGCTGGCCGAACTGTTCGACGACGTCACCATGCGCCAGCTCAACGCGCGGGTCGATGTCGATCACGAAAGCCCTTCATCCGTTGCCGCCGATTTCCTGCGCCAGCACCCCATCAAATAAGGAGGAAAAGACATGGAATTTCTGAACGCCTTTTCCCATCTCGACTGGCCGCTGGTCCTGCAACTGACCGGGCAGCACATCACCCTCGTCGGCATCGCCGTGACCCTGGCGATTCTGGTCGGCGTGCCGCTGGGCATCCTGATGACACGCTTCCCGACACTCGCCGGTCCCTTGCAGGCCAGCGCCACGGTGCTGTTGACGGTTCCGTCGATTGCGCTGTTCGGCCTGCTGCTGCCGTTCTACTCCAAGTTCGGCCAGGGCCTGGGCCCGATGCCGGCGATTACCGCGGTGTTTCTGTATTCGCTGCTGCCGATCATGCGTAACACCTACCTCGCCCTGACCGGCGTCGACCCCGGCATTCGCGAAGCCGCCCGCGGCATCGGCATGACCTTCGGCCAGCGCTTGCGCATGGTTGAGCTGCCGATCGCGGTGCCAGTGATCCTCGCCGGTGTGCGCACCGCCGTAGTCATGAACATTGGTGTCATGACCATCGCCGCCACCATCGGCGCCGGTGGCCTCGGTGTACTCATTCTCGCTTCCATCAGCCGCAGCGACATGTCGATGCTGATCGTCGGCGCCGTGCTGGTCAGTCTCCTGGCCATCTTCGCCGACCTGCTTCTGCAATGGCTGCAACGCACGCTGACTCCAAAAGGACTCCTGAAATGATCGAACTTCAAAACCTCAGCAAGACCTTCCAAAGCAACGGCAAAGATGTGAAAGCCGTGGACTCGGTAAGCCTGACCGTCAATGAAGGCGAGATCTGTGTGTTCCTCGGGCCATCGGGTTGCGGCAAAAGCACCACGCTGAAAATGATCAATCGCCTGATCAAGCCGACCTCCGGCAAGATCCTGATCAACGGCGAAGACACCACCGACCTTGACGCCGTGACCCTGCGCCGCAACATCGGTTATGTGATCCAGCAGATCGGTCTGTTCCCGAACATGACCATCGAGGAAAACATCACCATCGTTCCGCGCCTGCTCGGCTGGGACAAACAGAAATGCCACGACCGCGCCCGCGAGTTGATGAGCATGATCAAGCTGGAGCCCAAGCAGTACCTGAATCGCTACCCGCGTGAATTGTCCGGTGGCCAACAGCAGCGGATCGGCGTGATTCGTGCGCTGGCGGCCGATGCGCCGCTGCTGTTGATGGACGAACCGTTTGGCGCGGTCGACCCGATCAACCGCGAGATGATCCAGAACGAGTTCTTCGAGATGCAGCGGGCGCTGAACAAGACCGTGATCATGGTCAGTCATGACATCGACGAAGCGATCAAGCTCGGCGACAAGATTGCGATTTTCCGCGCGGGCAAGTTGTTGCAGATCGATCACCCGGACACCTTGCTTGCGCACCCGGCGGACGACTTTGTCAGCAACTTCGTCGGCCAGGACAGCACCCTCAAGCGTCTGTTGCTGGTGAAAGCCGAAGACGCGGCGGACAACGCGCCGTCGGTGAGCCCGGAAACGCCCGTGGCTGAAGCCCTGGAGTTGATGGACGAACTGGACCGTCGTTATGTGGTGGTCACTGATGGTGAGAACAAGGCGTTGGGTTATGTACGACGTCGCGACCTGCACCGTCAGACCGGCACCTGCGCGCAATACCTGCGCGAGTTCAACGCCACCGCAGTCTACGACGAGCATTTGCGCATCCTGCTGTCGCGCATGTACGAGTTCAACCGCTCGTGGTTGCCGGTGATGGATGCGGAGCGGGTGTTCCTGGGGGAAGTGACTCAGGAATCGATTGCCGAGTATTTGAGCTCCGGCAAGTCCCGTGGGGGCAAGACCAGTATTGTTTCGCCCGCTGAAGTGGCTGAACAGGCCGCCACCGCCTGACGCCCTCACGACAGTCGGCGCGCGGGTTATCAAACCCGCGCCCGGCTGCACTTTTATTAAGTCCAATCCCTCATCGCAATACCGGCACGAAGGTCAGCGTGGATTGCAATCCATGTTAACGGCCTCTTCATGCGATACATAAGGGCGGGCGGGTTCCAGATTCCAGGTGGGTTTGTCCTGAGCGATCTTCGGATTGGCCACATGGCAGGAGAACTGCCGCCGCATGCTGCCGCCGTCATGCCCCCAGTTCCAGTTCTTGTTATTGGCCGCAAGGTTGAACAATTCCGCATAGGCTACGTTGGTTTTGTCCGGCCCAATGGTTCTACCGCAAGCCGTCGGCGTTTCCATCAGGGAGGGAATAGTTTTTTTCATGTCAGGTTCGAAGTATTTTTCATTCCATTCGGCTTTCTCGATGTACTTCTCACATGAGCCTTTGTCTGCGTCTCCAGGTGGAACTCCCTGATCGCTTGTGTTGTAGGTAAACGTTGCGTCCTGCGCAGTGGTTTTAGGAAGCTTGAAGGCAATAACCGGTATCCAATCGCCTTTGCCGGTTTTCGCCAGGGTAGCGTCGTACCAATCCTTCTGATCGCTTTGAGCGAGTTTCAGACCGGAAGGCGCGGTGTAAATAAAGCCCAATACTGGAAACTTCGGCTGCAGATCCTGCTCCCAAGTCCCTAGGCGCAATTCGGTCTGTGTCTGCATCGACTCGTCTTTTATTAGCTCTCGTGCCTTTATAAACTGATAAAAAGCGTCGCCCTTATTGAAGCTGCCACGGTCATCCATTACAAAACCACATTGCTTTTGATGATTGCTTTTTACGCGACGATAATCCTTAAACCAATCGGCAGCTGTGGTAATCCCGACGTCCTGGCAAGTATTTTCTTTTTCCGCTGTATTTGAATTGTCGGCGCATCCCTGGTCCGTCCTGTAATCAGTCCAGGCATCAATGGGAAAGGCGCATTTCACATCAAGCTTTACTTCGTCCCGGGATAAAAAGTCATTCGGCTTTAAAACAAAACCATTACTCTTCAGCAACCCGAGATCCTGATACTCGGCATCCTTCCTCAGATAAGAAACTGAAACACCGCCACTTTTGACTGACGGCGGGCTTGGATTCCAGACATGGAACCCCTTCCCGCTGTCGGTTCCCCTGAGCATCAAGCTGGAGCAATTTGAGGCAAGCCTACCGTTCCCGCAATCCCTCGGGGTGAAGTTGTAGTAATAAGTCATCAGCGTTGCCACGTCATTACCGGCGCTTGCCTGTAACCAAGGCGAACTTGATGCACACAACAAACACACGATAGCCTTCAGCAGCGTCCTAGCCGAACGAGTAGACATGAACTATTCCTCATTGATATTTCAGTCGACAAGCAACGGCTCACTCGCAGACAAACTTACGCCCACAAACAAATACCTGTTCGCCAGAGATAATTTCTCAGAAAACCTGATTTAACTCTTGAAAGCCACTTACCATTCAAGAGCAACTTTCAAACTAAGTATTTATCAATATCCGTCACCTGACCACTGTCACAAATGACAGGTTCAAACCGCAAACCAAGATCTTATTGAAATAAAAGTGGAAAAACTTATAGCCAAACTAAACGTTCATTTTTGGCGGAGGGAGATTGGAAAGGTTCTGTCATCGCTCGTGGAGCGAATCCACCTCAAAAAATCCGCGTCTCGGGAACATCGCACTGTCATGCAGGTCGGTTACACAGGTGACTGAGGCGCACCGCACGACGGATGCGTGCAAAAACGCGACATTTTTTGTTGATCTCAAGCCCCTCACGCCCTAAAGTTCGCGCCGAACGTCCATGCTGGAAACGATCCATCCGGCTCAAGTACTGACGACGAGACAGCAAGGCCAAGGGAAAGCACCGCTTCCCATGGCCTTTTTGCTTTCGGCGACATGCCTTGGGAAGTAGGCGAACCAAAGTGGGGATACGGAGGACGTTCAGGAGGGTGTGTCATCAATGAAATCACGAGTGCGCCGGAGCCTGCTTTTGCGCAGGGCAAGGCGCGAGGCCCGCGGTTTGGTTGTTCCAAATAAGGGACGAGCAACGCAGCCCTGCGCAAAAGCAGACCCGGCCCTTCGGGTTGTGCCTGAGCGCGCGCCATGCTGCGTTGCAGGCCTTGCGAAGGGAATGGCCATGAGCGGCGGCCTGCGCCTTGCCTGGCACGCGCTCAGGCGCAACGCACTCGCGATTTCATTGATGACACACCCTCGCACCCATTGATTAATCTAGTTTGCCAGTAGGAGTTCCCAGCATGTCGATCAACGTCGAAGACTATTTCGCGCGCGATACCTTCAACAAAATGAAGGCCTTCGCCGACAAACAAGAAACCCCGTTCGTGGTGATCGACACCGCGATGATCAGCCAGGCCTATGACGACCTGCGCGCCGGTTTCGAATTCGCCAAGGTCTACTACGCGGTCAAGGCCAACCCGGCCGTCGAAATCATCGACCTGCTCAAAGAGAAAGGCTCGAACTTCGACATCGCTTCGATCTACGAGCTCGACAAAGTGATGAACCAGGGCGTCGGCCCGGATCGCATCAGCTACGGCAACACCATCAAGAAATCCAAAGACATTCGCTACTTCTACGAGAAGGGCGTGCGTCTGTATGCCACCGACTCCGAAGCCGACCTGCGCAACATCGCCAAGGCAGCACCGGGTTCGAAAGTCTACGTGCGCATCCTCACCGAAGGCTCGACCACCGCTGACTGGCCTTTGTCGCGTAAATTCGGCTGCCAGACCGACATGGCCATGGACCTGCTGATCCTCGCTCGCGACCTGGGCCTGGTGCCGTACGGCATCTCGTTCCACGTCGGCTCGCAACAGCGCGACATCAGCGTCTGGGACGCGGCGATCGCCAAGGTCAAAGTGATCTTCGAACGCCTGAAAGAAGAAGACGGCATTCACCTGAAGCTGATCAACATGGGCGGCGGCTTCCCGGCCAACTACATCACCCGCACCAACAGCCTGGAAACCTACGCTGAAGAAATCATCCGTTTCCTCAAGGAAGACTTCGGTGACGAACTGCCGGAAATCATCCTGGAACCGGGTCGTTCGCTAATCGCCAACGCCGGCATCCTGGTCAGTGAAGTGGTGCTGGTCGCCCGTAAATCCCGTACCGCTGTAGAGCGATGGGTGTACACGGATGTAGGCAAGTTCTCCGGCTTGATCGAAACCATGGACGAAGCCATCAAGTTCCCGATCTGGACCGAGAAGAAAGGCGAGATGGAAGAAGTGGTCATCGCCGGCCCGACCTGCGACAGCGCCGACATCATGTACGAAAACTACAAGTACGGTTTGCCGCTGAACCTGGCGATTGGTGATCGGTTGTACTGGTTGTCGACCGGTGCTTACACCACCAGCTATAGCGCGGTTGAGTTCAATGGCTTCCCGCCGCTGAAGTCGTTTTACGTGTAAGCGATATCACAAGATAGAAGGTCCATGAAAACATGGACCTTTTTTATTTCCGCAGCCATGACTCAACGTGGTCCATCATCGCCATACATTCATTAGCGCCCTCAATAGTCGCGCCCAATTTGAAATTCAACTCCCCTAGTCTGGACACACTCTTTGCCCGCAACAGCTCGTTGATCGCGCCCTCTATACGTTGATACATTTCCTCGATGAACAGCCCCATCTGCGAGTTAACAGAAGCGAACCCATCAAATAACACTGCAATATCGGCCTTATATTCTGCTGCCCTGACCACAGCGTCCCTGGAAGAATAAGCGAAGCCCCAGACAGGTGCAGTGTTATTCTCGCGAAACAACTCTTCCGCAACAGTCGGTTGTGGATGGCAATTACAGGATCGATGGTCCATCGCCCGCGTGAATACTGATTTCAGTCCAAACGACTCAACATACAGCTCCGCAATCGTATATTTCAGTTGTCGTATCGCAGCTTTTAGCTCATCAAATCGAAGAAACAACTCGTGAACCAAGTCTCGTACATCCTTTGGCGGAAATAACTTCCAGGTCGGGGACCTGGACAAACTGTACAACCTGAAATCCACTTGACCAACGGGTTCGTTCCTGGAAGTTTGCTTGGTAATTTCTAAAGATTCGCGGGCAAACGTTACGAGATCTTCAATATAAGTTCTGCATAAACGCTTGGCTTCTTCAGTGCGCCCCCAAAGCTCTTGTAGATATCGCGTATTAAACGGTGCATTGTTCAAGCGCGAATCCTTGGCCAGAACCGCCAGTTGATGGCCGCTGTTTCTACGGCGCTCAAATGCAACCGGTATACTGTTGAATGTCGGCTGCAGGGAACCAAGGAAATTGGTGTAACGATCTAATACACGCCGCTGCGCCGCGGTAAATTCATTGGCAAGTCTATTCATCTTTCATTTTAGAAGGGGTGGGCGTACGGCCCACCCCCTCGACTCCTTATGACTGCTGAATAGTCTTCATGTATTTAACAACGTCTGAGATCCGGGCAATTGCGATATCCGCTCGCAACTCGACGGGCAGCGACTTATCTTGCTTGAATTCGCGAGAGAACTTTTCAACGTCGGCAACCAGATTCGAGAATTCATTCACGTATTCCCAGCGCCCATCGTCCAGCTTGTCCAGCGTCTGTACCAATTCAATCTTCCCATCAATCTGGGCGATATCTTTAGTGTGTTTTTGCGACTGCACTCTCAGATCGCCCGCTTTATCCTTGAGCCTGTTGTACGCCGCCAGCATGTTGAGATACGAAATGGCCTCGCCAATACCAGAGATCAATTTTTTAATCGTATCAACGGCCAACAATGCGACTTGAACCTGTGGCGGCGCCATACCCAGTGCTTTTAGATTTTCCAGTGATAGCTGCGCCTCTTTACCAATTTTTTCGACTCCTGCTTTCCCGATCAAGTCAATCGCCTCGGACACGGACTTCATCTGCTCTGTCAGCTCCGCCAATTTTTCTTCGGATTTGGTTTTTAGCGCTTCAGCGAATGCCCGATCCTGCTGCAGCGAAACAACCCATTTTTCCGAGGCAGTTCTGTCATAGGGAGAGCTGATACTTGCATGAAAACTTTTTAAATCTTCAGTTTGTGCGGACATTGCATTGAATACAATTTTGAGTTCCGCCTCCATATCCTCACGAACCTCGTCCACATCGTCCGGATACTCAAGCTCTGCCTGATAGGCTTTCAGTTTTTTCTCCGCACGTTCCAATTTGATACTGTTTGTCTGCGCCTGACTGCGCAGATCAAACGTTGTCTTATTGATAGTCATCGCCAGACTATTCATTGTTCTGACAGTACCAGGCAAGTAATCGTATTGTTCGACGAGCATTTGTGCAGTGGTGTTCGTTCCTTGCACCGCGGCATCATGGCCACGTAAGTTCGCCATATTGAAAACTGAATTATCCGAATTATTAAATAGCGAAAACATCTGCACCCTACTCCTGAAAGTCAAACGATTATTCTCATATTCCTTATCTGCCTCTGCGAACACAGCCAGCAATTGATCAGAACTTACTTTTATCTGCTCCCAAGGATCAATGATACTGAGTATCTGATTTTTAAATCGCCGCAAAGAAGTTGCCTCCTCCAGCTTATCGACCTCTTGGACAGATGCATTGATATAAGTAGCCAACGCATTCCATACCAGCATAAGATTTTGAGTCGCGACTTCAGCCTCGATCGCAACGTAGCTCAGATTCTGAAGGTCATCCCGCACCTTGTTCAAGGAGTTCAGTGTCTGGCTTTTACTGGCCATTTTTTGATTAGCGGTTTGTTGCCCTTCCTTCAGTTTATTTCGTTCACTGCGTATCTTTTCAGCCTTGACACCCTGATAGATGCCGAGAATCAACCCGCCAATATTGAGGGTCGCTGCCGACTTGATCGCTTCCTGTACCAGTTGGTCATATTGCTTATTGAGCTCATCAATCTCTTTCGAGCGTTGGTCAATTTCAGCTTGCAGGACCTGAATATCAGCCTGATACGTATTTTTGGAAACAAACTCTAATCGCAACTTTATTTCCGGCAACACTTCCGCGCGCATATCAGTGCCAAAGCTATCCAGTTCGGCTCTAACCCTTTCGGCCTTGTCATGACATAACTTGACCTTCGCCAGCATGTCATTGAGGTATGCCTTGATGTCTGGAACATCACCCTCAGGCAAGCCAAGATCGGGAAGATTCGGAATCTTGGCTTTAAGTTTCTGATACTCCTCCGGCGTGTTGATATTGTGCTCTTCCAGATATTTCGATGCTTTGAGATCCTCATAGACCTCTACAATTCCTTTGCCAATCCTGATAATGCTACCACCGAAAATTTTAAGATCGGTGCCTGTCAGCATTATCTTCTCGCGCAATGGCGACCAGCGTTTAGCATGATCATATGTCATTGTGAATGTGCGTAGAAAATCCCTGGACTTAAGTCCCACACCCCCTTCATCACCTGCGCCATAATTTAAATACGCAATAACATCTTGCAGCCGAACAGAAAGAGACAACCCTAAAGTTTCATACTTCCTCAGACTGACAATCTGCTGTGCGGTCAGCTGCATTCCGGGCTCCCGGTTATATACCTCACCATCGCCAGTTGACGCTTCCACAAATACTTTGGGCGCTTTCGCCGCTGCTTGGACGATCTTATCGTCCACCTTGAATTCCATTAGAGACTCCTTGTCTTCTTCGGATGTATATAAAATTTATGTTTCCATCGATACTGGCGAGTGTTTACTCCACTCAATTACAGATATCGCGCAAAAAGACTTTAATACAGCACCACAGTTATCCACCAGAGTTCAAATATATAAAATTAAGACAAACCACAAGAGAAACATCGCCCTCACCCGAATTGACGTCACGACTTAAAGATGAACCCCACAAACTTACTGGCCGAATCACTCACTTAAACAACAACGGCAAAATCCCGGCGGATACTTTATCGCCAGACCTTTATGTCATAGGAACCAAGATAATAAGCCTTGTTGTGCGGTGCTCTTTATTGCGCAACCCTGCGTATCAACAACTTCGCTATTAAGAAGATAGAAGTAACGATAAACCGTTACAGGCCGGCCAGCTGGGAAAATCGCTGCCGGTAAGCATCAGCCATCTCACGAATTTGCGGATGATGTGCGTCTAGTAATGACTCACTGCTCACCCGCAAGAAATTCACACTCCCCCCGACCAGCGCCTTGCGCAACCAGCCAAGTGCTTCATAGACTCGCCCCTCATCGGCCAGCACCGCCGCGTAACTGAACTGCCCCCGAAAATCCCCACCTTCGGCAGATCGCTGATACCACTGCCGTGCCGCGAGTGGATCAGCGAGGCAAACCTTGCCATCTTCCAGATAACGCCCCAGCAGGTTCATCGACTTCGCATGGCCCAACGCGGCCGCCTGGCGATACAGGTTCAGCGCTTGCAACTGATCCTCGATCACCCCGCGCCCGGTGGCCAGCAGGTTGGCGAAGTTGTACATCGCCCAATCCAGTCCGGCTTCGGCGCCCTGGCGATAATGCCCTGCAGCAACCGAAGCATCGGCAACGCAACCCCAGCCATGCTCATGACAACGACCGAGCATGTTGCGCGCCATCAAATGCCCACGCTGAGCGGCGATGTCAAACCAGCGCACGGCCAGCGGCTGATCCTTCTCGATGCCCTTCCCGTCCAGCAGAATCTGACCGAGCAACGCTTGAGCATCCAGCACGCCTTCACCGGCGGCGATGAGAATCGCCTGCGCCGCGCGCGCCGGGCTTTCCTCGAGCATGGCCTTGAGTCGATCACCATCGAGGACTTCCTCGCGGCGCAGTTGATAACTCATACCTCGACCCAGCGACGCAACAGATTGTGATAAGTGCCGGTGAGGCGAATCAACGATGGGTGATCAGGCATATCCTGGGTCAGCTGCTGGATCGCCCCGTCCATCTCGAACAGCAAGGCGCGCTGGCTGTCTTCGCGGACCAGGCTTTGAGTCCAGAAGAACGAGGCGTAGCGAGTGCCGCGCGTCACGGCGTTGACCTTGTGCAGGCTGGTGCCGGGGTACAGAACCATATCACCGGCCGGCAACTTCACGCGTTGGGTGCCGAAGGTGTCCTGGATTTCCAGTTCGCCGCCGTCGTAGTCGTCCGGTTCGCTGAAGAACAGAGTGGCCGACAAATCGGTGCGCACCCGCTCGATGCTGCCCTTGGGTTGGCGCACGGCGTTGTCGATGTGAAAGTCAAAACTGCCGCCGGCCGTGTAACAGTTCAACAACGGAGGGAAGACCTTGTGCGGTAACGCCGCCGACATGAACAGCGGATTTTTCCACAGCCGTTCCAGCATCGCCGCGCCGACTTCCTTGGCCAGCGGATGACCTTCAGGCAGTTGCAGATTGTGCTTGGCTTTGGCCGACTGGTATCCGGCGGTGATCTTGCCGTCCGCCCAATCTGCCTGCTCCAGGGCCTCGCGGATGCGCTGCACTTCTTCTTTCGCGAACACGCCGGGAATGTGCAGCAGCATGGGATGACACCTGAAGACAAAGAGGCGGCAATGGTATTGATTCTTATTGCCCGTGTAAAACCCCCACGACGAACGAGACGCCAAAAACCGTAAGGGTAAATTGTAAAGAATGTAAATTTAATGCGAATAGTAAAGTTTCGCAATTGATACAAATACTTGTTTACCCTATATTCCGCGGCCTCAAATCCTTGGGGAGGGGAATTCTCATGTCACGCCAACAACTACAATTACCGGTCAGTTCACCGCGTTTGCTCGCGTCTGCAATTGGCGTGGCGATCACTGCCAGCTCTGCGGGCCACATGGCTTTCGCGGCTGAAAAGACAGACGAAAAAGCACCGAGCAACGTGATTTCCCTGGGCGCTACCGCTATCAACGGCGAAGCTCAGAACGAGACCTCCTACAAGACTGATACCTCGGCCAACAAGAAATACACCGCGCCGCTGCGCGAAACGCCGAAAAGCGTCACCGTGATTCCACAACAAGTGATTCGCGACACGGGCGCCACCAGTCTGGTCGACGCGCTGCGCACCACACCGGGTATCACGTTCGGTGCCGGCGAAGGCGGCAACCCGGCCGGCGATCGTCCGATCATTCGCGGCTTCAACGCAGAAAGCGACGTGTTCATCGACGGCATGCGCGACCCGGCCTCCCAGAGCCGCGAGATCTTCAACGTAGAATCGATCGAAGTCAGCAAGGGCCCGGGGTCAGCCTTCACCGGCGCTGGTTCCACCGGTGGCAGCCTGAACCTGGTGAGCAAGACCGCCAAACTGGGCAATTCTTACAACGGCGGTTTCACCTGGGGATCGGACCAGACCAAGCGCACCACCCTCGACCTGAACCAGCAGATGACCGACACCTCGGCCTTCCGTCTGAACCTGATGAAGCACGAAGCCAACGTCGCCGGCCGCGATACCGTGGACGTCAGCCGTTGGGGCGTGGCACCTTCCTTCGCGTTTGGCCTGGGTACCGACACTCGCCTGACCGTCGGCTACTACCACGTTGAAACCGACGACATGCCCGACTACGGCCTCCCGCTGACCTTGAGCCCCAACCGCAGCAAGTACAACGTCGATAAACCTGTGCATGTCGATCGCGACAACTTCTACGGCCTCACCGGTCGCGACTACCGCCAGACCAGCAATGACAGCGGCACCCTCAAGATCGAACACGATCTGAATGATGACCTGACCGTCTCGAACAGCTTCCGCATGTCGCGTTCCACGCTCGATTACATCGTCACCAACCCGGACGACAGCAAGGGCAACGTGGCTCTTGGCAGCGTGTATCGCGGCGCGAAAAGCCGTAACTCGACGTCCAGCGGCTGGATCAACCAGACCGACCTGAGCGCCAAGTTCAACACCGGCGCTATCGAGCACAGCCTGGTCACCGGCCTTGAGTTTTCTTATCAAGACACCCACAACCGCCCGTACATCCTGACCTCGACCGCCAGCGGCACCCGGTGCAACCGCGCCCTGTTCAACTCTGGCGACTGCACCAGCCTGCAAAACCCGACGCCTGGGGATAACTGGAACGGCTCGATCACCGACAGCGCCGCGTTCACCGACACCGACACCAAAACCGCTGCGGCCTACGTGTTCGACACGCTGAAGTTCAACGAGCAATGGTCCCTGAACCTGGGCCTGCGTTACGACAACTACCAGGTCAAATCCAGCGGCCACGCCAACGCTAGCAGCACAGCGCCAGCGAACGACTTCTCCCGTGAGAACACCAGCGACCTGGTGAACTACCAGATCGGCGTGGTCTACAACCCGTTGCCTAACGGCAGCATCTACGCGGCCTACTCGACCTCCAGCAACCCGGCTGGCGAAACCAGCGGCAACGGTGGTCTGGAACTGGCAGCGAACAACAGCCGTCTGGATCCAGAAAAGAACCGCAACTACGAGATCGGCACCAAGTGGGACTTCTTCGGTGACGATCTGTCGCTGACCGCCGCGCTGTTCCGTACCGAGAAAACCAACGCGCGGATCAACGATCCTGACGGCGGCACCACTCAAGTGCTAGACGGCGAACAGCAGGTCAATGGCCTGGAACTGAGCTACGCCGGCAAGCTGACTCGTAACTGGAGAGTCTTCGGCGGCTACACCTACATGGACAGCGAAGTGGTCAAAACCACCCTCGCCGCCGATGAAGGCAACCACATGCCAAGCACTCCACAGAACAACTTCACGTTCTGGTCGACCTACGATCTGGTGCCGGACAAGTTGACCGTCGGTGCCGGTGCGACCTACGTCGATTCCCAGTTCGGCAACGTCGCCAACTCGGTGGAGATCCCGTCCTACTGGCGTTACGACGCGATGGCCAGCTACGCCCTGACCAAGAACGTCGACCTGCAACTCAACGTACAGAACCTGACCGACGAGCGTTACTTCGATTAGATACTGCAGAACCACTACGCCCACGTGGCGGCGGGCCGTACCGCCCTGCTGAGCGCCAACTTCCACTTCTAGCCCAAAACTGTAGGAGCTGCCGAAGGCTCGGGCCGCGTTCGGACGATCTTTGGCATCGCTGAAATTGCCAAAGATCAAAAGATCGCAGGCTTCGCCAGCTCCTACATAAGGCCAGGCCCCGTTCATCCAGGTGAACGGGGCTTTTGTGCGTAATAAAGAATGTTTCTCGACAACCCACGGCATAATGCGCGCCGTGATCATTATTTTCGAACGAACAAGGCGAGCGACGTGTTGAAGAAAACCCTGTTCCAGTTGCACTGGTTTTTCGGCATCAGCGCCGGACTGGTCCTGGCCCTGATGGGCATCACCGGGGCGACGGTATCGTTTCAGGATGAAATCCTGCGCGCGCTGAACCCTTCTGTGTTGCAGGTCGAGAAGCAGGTCGCCGGCGTCCTGCCGCCTGCCGAACTGGTGGAGAAAATCGAGGGCGCCTCGGGCAAGAAAGTCTCGATGCTCTGGGTCGAGACCGACAGCGGTAACGCCGCGCGCGTGATCTTCACTCCGCCACCGGGCGAACGCCGTGGGCAGATGCGCTACTTCGACCCGTACACCGCCGAGTTCATGGGCGACGCCACTGGCCAGGATTTCTTCGGCCTGATGCTGCAACTGCACCGTTTCCTCGCTATGGGCGATACCGGTCGGCAGATCACCGGCGCGTGCACGCTGATTCTGGTGTTCTTCTGCCTGTCCGGTCTTTACCTGCGCTGGCCGCGTCAGTGGAAAAGCTGGCGCGCCTGGCTGACCCTCGACTGGAAGAAAAAGGGCCGCAGCTTCAACTGGGATTTGCACTCGGTGGCCGGTACCTGGTGCCTGGTGTTTTACCTACTGGCAGCGCTCACCGGGTTGTCCTGGTCCTATGAGTGGTACAACAAGGGCCTGACCCGATTGCTTTCCGACTCACCGCAGACCGAGGGCGTTCGCGGCGGTCGCGGCCCGGCGCCAAGCGGCCCGGCGCCCACCGTCGATTACGCAGCGATGTGGAGCAGCATCTACAGCGCTGCCGGCCCGGCACTGAGTGCCTACAACATCCGCATGCCGCCCGTGGCCGGACAACCGGCCACCGTGTTCTACCTGTTGAACAGCTCGCCCCACGACCGCGCACTGAACAAGATCACGCTGGACCCGGCGACCGGTATCGTCGCGCGGCATGATCGCTACAGCGACAAGAGCCTCAAGGCGCAACTGCTGACCAGCATTTACGCGCTGCACGTCGGCAGCTACTTCGGAATCATCGGGCGGATCATCCTGACGATTAGTGCGCTGACGATGCCGCTGTTTTTCGTCACTGGCTGGTTGTTGTACCTCGATCGTCGACGCAAGAAAAAACAGATCAAGGATGCCCGCAAAGACCTCGCACAACCGGACAGTGACGCACCGGCGTGGCTGATCGGCTTCGCCAGCCAGAGCGGCTTTGCCGAGCAACTGGCGTGGCAGACCGCCGGGCAATTGCAGGCCGCGGGCCTGCCGGTGAAGGTTCAGCCGCTGGGGGACGTCAGCGAGCAAGACTTGCGTGATTCCAGCAATGCGTTGTTCGTGGTCAGCACCTTCGGCGACGGTGAAGCACCGGACAGCGCCCGGGGGTTTGAGCGCAAAGTGCTGGGCCGGACGTTAAGCCTGGAAAGCCTGAACTACGCCGTGCTGGGGATTGGCGATCGCCAGTACCAACATTTCTGCGGTTTCGCTCGACGCTTGCACACGTGGCTGGGCGAGCACGGCGGCAAGACCCTGTTCGCCCCGGTGGAAGTCGACAGCGGCGACCCTTACGCCTTGCGTCACTGGCAGCAGCAACTGGGTCTGCTGACCGGACAGGCGCCCGTGGACACCTGGCAAGCGCCAAGCTATGACAACTGGAACCTGACCCGCCGTGAGCTGCTCAACCCTGACAGCAGCGGTTCGGGCGTTTACTTGCTCGGCCTCACCGCCCCCACCACCAGCAGTTGGCTGGCCGGTGACCTGGTGGAAGTGTTGCCGCGCAATTGTCCATGGGCGATCGAACATTTCCTCGATGGCCTGGGTATTGACGGTCGCGCCACGGTTGCGCTCGATGGCCTGTCGCAACCTCTGGAGCAAGCCCTCGCCAGTCGACAACTGCCGGAAAACAGAACTCACCTGGTCGGCCTGCATGCCCAGGCGCTAGTGGATGCGCTGGTGCCCCTGGCCATGCGTGAATACTCCATCGCCTCGATCGCCGCCGATGGCATCCTCGAACTGATCGTCCGCCAGGAACTGCATCCTGACGGCAGCCTGGGCGTCGGCTCCGGCTGGCTGACCGAACACGCCCCGGTGGGCGGCACCATCAGCCTGCGCGTACGGCGCAACAGCGGTTTCCACCTGCCGACCGAGCCGGTACCGATGATCCTGCTGGGCAACGGCACCGGACTGGCCGGGCTGCGCAGTTTGCTCAAGGCGCGGATTGCCGATGGGCAGCAACGTCATTGGCTGTTGTTCGGCGAACGCAATCGCGAGCATGACTACTTGTGTCGCGATGAGCTTGAGGAGTGGTTGATTTCGGGCGATCTGGAGCGGCTGGACCTGGCGTTCTCGCGGGATCAGGCCGAGAAGATCTACGTGCAGGATCGACTGCGCGAATCGGCGGGCGAGTTGAAAAAATGGCTGGCCGAGGGTGCGGTCATTTACATCTGCGGCAGCTTGCAAGGGATGGCTTCAGGCGTGGATCACGTGCTCAACGAAATACTCGGAATTGCAGAGGTCGACCGCCTGATCGAGCAAGGCCGTTACCGCCGCGACGTCTACTGACCCCGCCACATCCCATGTGGGAGCAAGCTCGCTCCCACAGGGATCTGGTGTCTGCTCGCGACTTCATTTCAAACCGGCTGCAATTTCTGTTCGAAAACAGAAACCCCATCCAGATCCCGCAACACCACACTCATCTCCCCCGTCTGCCCATCAATATTCACCTCACCAAAAAACTGAAACCCGGCAAACGGTGAGGTGTTCTGTGCCGGTGGTGTTTTCTCGAACACCACCTGCGGACCAAAGGTTTTATCCAGCTGATCAGGCCCGAAGCTCCCCGCATTCAAAGGCCCGGCGACAAACTCCCAGAACGGTTCGAAATCCTGAAACGCCGCACGGTCCGGGTGGTAATGGTGCGCGGCGCAGTAATGCACATCCGCCGTCAGCCAGACAACATTGCGCACCTGCTGCGCCCGCAGAAAACCCAACAATTCGGCGATTTCCAGTTCACGCCCCTGGGCCGGTCCCGGATCGCCATTGGCCACGGCTTCCCAGCGCGTCACACCGGAGCTGACTTCACCATCCGATACGCCGAGACCAATCGGCATATCAGCAGCGATGACTTTCCATTGGGCATTGGAGGCCTTCAACTCACGTTTGAGCCAGTCCAGTTGTTCACGGCCAAGGAAAGGTTTAGCGGCACCCAGGTTGTCGTCATTGGCCCCGCGATAGCTGCGCATATCGAGCACGAACACATCGAGCAATGGACCGTAACCGAGCTTGCGATAAATCCGCCCGCCGCCATCGGCGCTCTGCAACCGCATCGGTGCGTATTCGAGCCAAGCCTGACGCGCGCGACCGACCAGGCTGTGGATATCTTTGATCTTGTAGCGATCATCCAACGGCTTGCCCGGCGACCAGTTGTTGACCACTTCATGGTCGTCCCATTGCCAGATCTGCGGAACCTCGGCGTTGAAGCGGCGGATGTTTTCGTCCATCAGGTTGTAGCGGTAATTGCCGCGATAGTCGTCGAGGGTTTCGGCCACTTTGCTCTTGGCTTCAGTGGTGATGTTGCGCCACACGCGGCCGCTCTCTGTGGTGAGCTGCGCAGGTACGGGGCCGTCGGCGTAGATGGAGTCGCCGCTGTGGATAAAGAAGTCTGGCAGGCGCAAACGCATGGCATCGTAGATGCGCATGCCGCCGATGTCCGGGTTGATGCCGAAGCCCTGGCCGGCGGTGTCGCCGCTCCAGACGAAACGGATGTCGCGACGGGTTTGCGGCACGCTGCGCAGATGGCCAAACCACGGTTCGCTGGCGACGCCGCTCTGGGCGTCTTCGAAGTGCACGCGATAGAAAATCGCCTGGTCGGCGGGCAGGCCTGTGAGTTCGACGCGGGCCGTGAAATCGGTATTGGACACGGCCAATGGCGAGACAAAACGACGAGGGTTACTGAACAGGCTACGGGTGTCCCACTCCACCACCATGCGCGCCGGGCGATCACATCGGCTCCAGATCATCGCCCGGTCACCCAGCACGTCGCCGGACTGCACGCCATCGGTGAGTTGTGGCCGATCCTTGACCGAGGCAATGACCGCCGGCGCCAGGCCTGGCAACAACAGCCCGGCACCGACGGCTTGTATGACACGACGGCGACCGAGGTCGAATTCGCTCATGGTGTTCTCCCTGAAAAGGAAAACTTAAGCATGTACGCATGACGCTGATGTGAAAATGCGATCCCTGTGGGAGCGAGCTTGCTCGCGATAGCGGCGCAACAGTCACCAATTTCTTTGAATGTTAAACCGTCATCGCGAGCAAGCTCGCTCCCACAGTATCCGGCGGCTAGCCGGGCGGATCGAGATTATCCAGTACCCGGTTCACCGCCAGTTCTCCCAGCATGATCGACTGCTGAATCCCCAACAACGTGTTGCACTGTGAGCCTTGCAGATACCTCGCGAAGTCACTCGCCATGACATTCGCTGATGCCAGCGATTCACAGGCATATTCCAGCAACGTTTGGTTGTCGATTTCGGGGGCGATGACGAAGATGCTGCTGGGTTGGCGCGGGGAATCGAGGGCTCGGTCAGCGGTATCGTAGAGCTTTTCAGAATCGAGGTCTTCGTTTGGGGATGCCGGGTCAGTGTCCGGCGGATTAGGCGTTACCTTGAACATAATTTGCTGCTCCAGACTGGAGCCGTTTCGCTTCTCTACTAAAAGAAGGGTGGCGGCTGTACGCAGGTTAGTAGACCGGGGAGTCAGCAATACCGGCGCGCCCAAAGGCGCCCTACGCACAACCACCATCAAGTGCAGGGATATGAATACCTGACTGAATGAAGCTCATGCACGCCGATACTGGACTTGAGCCGATCTATATTGTTCTGAGCGTGCCTGGAGACCACAAATACCGCCCTGCTCCTACGACACTCCCGGCTTTTCCAGATGTAAAACCTGCTCCGTTAAAAACTTCAGTGCGTGGTGGTGGTAAAAAGCGTCGGCGATGGAAAGATCCCTCAGGAAGGATTTATGAGTGGGATTCGCAACATGGCACCGTTGAGATGTACACCAAGCAAGGAAAACACCTTGGGGAGTACGACCCGCAAACAGGGGAGCAAACCAAGCCCGCTGACCCGTCTAGGAAAGTAGAAAAATGAAACATGTCATAGAGGTCTTCGACAGACACAGTGAGGAACTTCTCCTGAGTGTGGAAATACCCAACAGTCGTCACAAAGAGCTAGCAAAACTAATGGATTGGCAAACACCGGAGGATGAGTTTGATGGCTACGACCTTTCTCCAGAACAAGTGCAAACACTTGAAACCTGGACTGGCAAGATCCTGGGAGACGCAAACCACATCGTGCAGTTGGTGTGCGTTGATTGATTTACTCCACCGCCATGAAATACAAACTGAAGTTTCAGATTTACGGAATACCTGAAAACGGTGACTTGGCTGTATTCGAGGTGGATTTGTCCCGGTCCATTACAACGGATGCCCTGATGCCGATAATGGCTTGGCATGAAGAAGAGGATGCCATGGCAAGTTATCTACTATCCGCCAGGCAGGTTACAGCCATTGAGAATCTCGCAATGATTGTACTTCCCAAGGAGCTAATGCTGTATCTCAGCAGCTACGAGGAGCCGTGAATGGCGCGCAACTCAGGGCCTGGATTTAAAGAAACATGAAGCATGGTGACGTTACCGGGACATGACACAGAAATCTGCCAACACAGCAGACCCCTTGTGGGAGCGGCGGTGCGGCGATCCGACTTGCTCGCGAAAGCGGTCTAACAGCCAACATAATTGCTGAATGTCAGTCCGTCATCGCGAGCAAGCCCGCTCCCACAGGGTATGGTGTCAGGCGCTGACGGGTTCTATGGCCAGTTCAACGACTTCCGGCCGCTTGAGCACCGCATACGCCACCGCCGTCAGCAAACTCCCGGCCACAATCGCCAGCAGATACAACAGCGCATGATTGATCGCATTCGGGATCGCCAGCACGAACAACCCGCCGTGCGGCGCCATCAGTTTGCAGCCGAAATACATCGACAACGCACCGGTCAACGCACCACCGGTAATGCTCGCCGGAATCACCCGCAGCGGGTCTTTCGCGGCAAACGGAATCGCGCCTTCGGAGATAAAGCACAGCCCCAGTACCAACGCGGCTTTCCCGGCCTCGCGTTCGGCCTGAGCAAATTTGCGCCGCGCAATAAACGTAGCGATGCCAAGACCAATCGGCGGCACCATGCCGGCCGCCATGGTCGCGGCCATCGGTGCATAACTTTGTGACGCCAGCAGCCCCACCGAGAACGCATACGCGGCTTTGTTGATCGGCCCGCCAAGGTCGACGCACATCATCCCGCCCAGCAACACACCGAGCAGAATCGCGTTGGTGGTGCCCATGCTGTCGAGGAAGTGCGTGAGGCCTTCGAGCATCCCGGCCACCGGTTTGCCCACCACGTAGATCATCACCAGACCGGTGAACAGACTCGCCAGCAACGGGATGATCAGAATCGGTTTCAGCGCCTCAAGACTTTGTGGCAAGCGCGCATAACGGTTGATCGCCTGCGCTGCGTAACCGGCGATGAAACCGGCAATGATCCCGCCGATAAATCCGGCGCCCAGAGTACTTGCCAGCAAACCACCAATCATCCCCGGCGCCAGGCCCGGACGGTCGGCGATCGAGTAGGCGATGTAACCCGCCAACAGCGGCACCATCAGCTTGAACGCCGTCTCGCCGCCGATCTGCATCAGCGCCGCCGCGAGCGTGCCCGGTTCCTTGAACGCAGTGATGCCGAACACGAACGACAAGGCGATCATCAGACCGCCCGCCACCACCATCGGCAGCATGAACGACACGCCGGTCAGCAGGTGTTTGTAGACACCGGTTTTCTCTTGCTTGGCCGGGCCTTTGGCACCGCTCGAAGCGGTTTCCTGAGTGCCTTCGGCCAACGCTTTATTCAGCGTCGCCTCGGCTTGTTTGAGGGCGATGCCGGTGCCGCAACGGTAAATCTTCTTGCCGGCGAAACGCTCGGTGGCGACTTCGATATCGCAGGCCAGCAACACCACGTCCGCATCGGCAATCGCTGCGGCGCTCAATGGATTGCGCGCACCGACCGAGCCCTGGGTTTCCACTTGCAGGTCGTAGCCCAGACGCTTGGCCGCTTGCTGCAAAGCCTCGGCAGCCATAAAGGTGTGAGCAACGCCGGTCGGGCACGCGGTAATCGCGACCAGACGCGGGGCGTTTTTTACGAGGGCGGCAGGCTCGGCCACGGCTTCGGGGGCGACGTAAACCTGAGCCTCTTCAGCACCGCGTCGCAGCACCGCTTCAACATCTTGCAGGGCTTGCGCCGGGGTACTCTGGAACACCCGCTTGCCGACGAATCGCAACATATCCACCGGCGCACTGGTCACCAGCAATACCCACTCGGCCGCCTCGATCGTGGCCGCTGACAATTGGCGTTCAGGGTGCGCGGCATCGTTGACTTCGACACTGGTGCTCCAGCCCTGACGCTGGGCCGCCGCATCAAGCAAACGGGCGCACAGCACACTGGTGACCATGCCGTTCGGGCAGGCCGTAACAATGGCTAACTTCATGACAAACCCTCTTATTGTTCTGTCAGGGTGCGCATGCGCACGCCCTGTTCGAGCCGCGCCAACTGCGTGGCGTCGCCAATACCGAAACCGATCTGGGTGACCGCCATCGCGGCAATCGCCGTGGCGGTGCGCAAGGTCTGTTCAGGCGTGTCGGCGCTGAGCAGACCGTGGAGCATGCCGGCCAGTAACGAATCGCCTGCGCCCACGGTGCTGACGACACTGACCTTGGGCGGCGTGGCATGCAGCGCCGAGCCGACACTGAACCAGTTCACACCATCGGCGCCGTCGGAGATCACCACGTGCTCGATGCCTTGAGCGTGCAAGCGGCTCGCGGCTTGCGCTTGCGCAGCCACCGAAACCACCTCGCAGCCCAGCACGTCGGCCAGCTCTTCGGTGTTTGGCTTGATCAGCCACGGGCCGGCGTTGAGCGCTGCTCGCAAGGCTTCACCACTGGTGTCCAGCGCCACGTTCAAACCGAGATTTTTCAAACGCACAATCAACGCCTGCAACCATTGCGGGCTGATGCCTTGAGGCAGGCTGCCGGCAACGACGACCGCGTCATGATCGGGCGCAATTTGATCAAGTCGATCAAGCAACGCCTGCTGCGCGGCTTCACTCACCAAGGGGCCGGGACCGTTGATGTCGGTGATGCGCCCATCGCTTTCCGCCAGTTTGATGTTGCTGCGCGTCTCACCCGGAACACGGATGAACGCGTCGACAAAACCGCGTTTGGCGAACAGGGTTTCGAACGCTTGAAGGTTGTCCTCCCCGAGGAAACCGCTGACCGTGAGCTGATGCCCAAGGTCCGCCAGCACTTGTGCCACGTTCACGCCTTTGCCGGCGGCATGCGTGTGCATCTCGTCGCTACGGTTGACTTGGCCGGGGGCAAGTAGCGGCAACTGGACGGTGAGGTCCAGCGCCGGGTTGAGGGTCAGGGTCAGGATCTTGGCCATTACAGGGCCTCCACTAATGCGCGCACTTCATTTGCGCTGCCCATGGCCAGGGCCTGTTGGGCAAGGATTTGGGTCTGGGCCAGGCTGAGTTCGCGAACCCGCGCCTTGACCTCGGCAATGCTGCGACCTGAGACACTGAGCTCGTCCACACCCAGTCCGACCAGCACCGGCACCGCGAGCGGATCGGCCGCCAACTCGCCGCACACGCCGACCCACTTGCCGTTGGCATGCGCCGCGCGCACGGTGATGTCGATCAGTTGCAGCACCGCCGGGTGCAAGCCGTCAGCCTGGGCCGACAAGGTTGGATGACCACGGTCGATGGCCAGGGTGTATTGGGTCAGGTCATTGGTGCCGACGCTGAAGAAGTCGACCTCTTTGGCCAGCACCGGCGCCAGCAATGCAGCTGACGGCACTTCAATCATGATCCCCAGTTGCAGGTCCGCCACCGGAATTTCCAGACGCAGACGTTCGGTCATGTCCCGCGCCTGACGCCACTCATCAACGCTGCCGACCATGGGAAACATGATCCGCAATGGCCGGTTGTCCGCAGCGCGAAGCAAGGCACGCAATTGCGCTTCCATGATCTGCGGACGTTGCAGGGTCAGGCGAATTCCGCGCACGCCGAGGAACGGGTTTTCTTCTTTGGCGATCGGCCAATACGGCAACGGCTTGTCACCGCCAACGTCGAGGGTGCGCACCACCAGCGGCCGACCAGCCAGGCCATCGAGTACACGGCGGTATTCGACTTCCTGGGTCGCCTCGTCCGGCGCTTGCGAGTGAGCCATGAAAATCAGTTCGGTGCGCAGCAGGCCAATGCCTTCGGCGCCCTGCTCCACCGCGCTGGTCACGCCGGCACTTTCACCGATATTGGCGAACACTTCGACTGCATGGCCGTCAGTGGTCAGTGCCGGTTGATGACGTTGTTCTGCGGCGGCTTTCAGACGTTGCTCGCGGGTGTCGCGCTCTTCGGTGGCGCGCTGCAAGGTCGCCGCGTCAGCGTCCACGTGCAGGCGGCCGCGTTGGCCATCAATCAGCAACGGCGTGCCCGGCGCCAGCAGCAACACGGCCGGACCGGCGCCGACCAGCGCCGGAATTCCGAGGGCTCGGGCGACAATTGCACTGTGAGCGGTGGCGCCGCCCCGGGCGGTGAGGATGCCAGCGACACGGGCCGGATCAAGGCGGGCGACGTCGGACGGACCGACTTCATCCATCACCAGAATGTACGGTTGCTCAGGCTCGCTCGGGGTTTCGACGCCACTCAGTTGCGCCAGCACTCGACGGCCGATATCACGCAAGTCGGCGGCGCGCTCGGCGAGCAAGGCGTCCTGCAGCGATTCCTGTTGTTTGGCCGCCGCTTCAATCACCGCCATCCACGCCGCTTCGGCGCTTTCGCCCTGCTTGAGACGGGTGTCGACATCATCGGTCAATTCCGGGTCGTCGAGCATTTCCTGGTGGGTGATGAAGATCTCGCGAATGGCCTTGGACTTGCTGCGTTCAATCAGGCCTTCGATGTCGCGACGCACGTCCGCCAACGCCTGTTGGAGACGCTCGCGCTCGATGGCGGCAGACTCACCGCGCAGCGGGTACTCAATGGTTTGCAGCACTTGAATGTGCGCCGGGCCGATGGCGATGCCCGGTGCGGCGGCGATGGCCTGAACCAGACTGCCGGAGGCTGGTGCGAGGACCACTTCGGCCACATCGGCGATCACTTCGCGCTGTTGGCTCACGGCTGGCAACGGCTCGACTTCTTCACCGAGGCCTTCTTCGATGGCGGCCAGCAAGGCTGGCAAGGCATCGGCGGCGATGCTCGGTTCGGCGACAAATTCCAACACCTGACCACGACGGGCGCCGAGGCTGAGCAGTTTGCTCAAGCTCTTCACCGACACGGCGCTGTCCTGGCCATCGACAATGCGTACGCGGATTTCACCTTCAAAACTTTTCGCCAGTTGCGCGAGGATCTTCGCCGGACGCGCGTGCAAACCGTGGGCGTTGGCTAACGCGATGCGAGCGCTGGGCCAATCGGCCGGCAGCTCACCGCCAAGGACTTCTAGGACTTTACGGCTGCTGGTGGCGCGGCCCAATTCGTGGCCGCGACCTTCGATCAGCAACGCACAAAGGCGTTCGAGCAAGGCCTGATGGGCTTCACCGAGGCTGGCCAGGCAGAACAGACCGCTGAGCGGCTGGCCGAGGTAACGCATTGGCTTGTCCGGCGTAACGAAGGCCAGGCCCGGACGCTTGACCGTTTGCTCGCTGTGCAACCACCACAGGCCATCGCCCAGCGGCAGCGCGTCGACCTGCTGCAACACGGCCGAGAAACCGTTGCTCACGCAGTCGGCCTGACGCAGCAAACGCGCACCGCGCCAGACCAGCTCTTCGAAGTCATCGGCGGACACACCGAGGCCGATCATCTGTGCATCCAGCGCCAGCTCTTGCGGCGCGCCTTGCAGCAGTTTCAACAAGGCTTCGGCGGAACTGGCGCGGCGCAGCGCCTGGCCCAGGTCGGTTTCGCCGAGGGCGCGGGTCAGCAATTGCAACAGGCGCAGGTGTTCGTCGGATTTGGCCGCAATACCGATCGCCAGGTAGACGATCTGACCGTCGCCCCAGTCCACGCCTTCAGGGAACTGCATCAGCCGCACGCCGGTGGAAAACACCAGATCGCGGGTTTCCGGCGTACCGTGGGGGATGGCAATACCTTGACCGAGAAAGGTCGAGCCCTGGGCTTCGCGCGCCTGCAACCCGGCGAGATAACCCTCGGCCACCAGGCCATCGGTGACCAGATGCTGCGCCAGCAGGTGCAACGCTGCGGACTTATCCACAGCCGATTGGCCCATGGATATCTGCTCTATGGTGAGCTCGAGCATGCTTTCTCCTTTTTGGCGCCTTGTGACGCCAGGTATTGTTTTGAATGATTCAGCTTAGGCTCTTAGGCACACCTTTTCAGGGGCAGTTTTGGCGGTTTCGCGGCAGAACCGGCAAAGGAGCCTATAACGTAGAAAATACGCCTGCTGAAACGTTTAATCTAGAATGATTGGCACGTTACTCGATAATGTCTCATCCTTGAAGTCCAATTGTCGGATGGGCTGCGACAATGGTCGTCTGCCTGAATCGGGTAGGATTGGCGAAAATGTCGGGCAAGCTCGAAAAAAAACAAGGAAATCCCGGGTTGAAACTCAGTGATATCGCCCAGTTGGCCGGTGTGTCCGTTACCACCGCCAGCTATGTCATTAATGGCAAGGCAGAACAACAACGTATCAGCAGTGCCACCGTCGAGCGCGTGCGCGCGGTCGTCGAACAACATGGCTTTACGCCCAATCCCCAGGCTGCCGGGCTGCGCAGTCGGCATACCCGCACCTTGGGCTTCATTCTGCCGGACCTGGAAAACCCCAGTTACGCGCGAATCGCCAAACTGCTGGAACAAGGCGCCCGGGCTCGCGGCTATCAGTTGCTGATCGCCAGTTCCGACGATGCGCCGGACAGCGAACGGCAATTGCTGAAACTGTTCCGGGCCCGGCGCTGCGATGCGTTGATCGTTGCCAGTTGCCTGCCAGCCGGCGATGACAGCTATCGCCAATTGCAGGCCAAGGGCATTCCGATCATCGCGATCGACCGGGTCATGGAGCCTGAGCATTTCTGTTCGGTGATCAGTGATGACCGCGAGGCCAGCCTGCAACTGACCCGCAGTCTACTGGACCCGCTGCCCAAGCAGATCGCACTGATCGGCGCACGCCCCGAACTGAGCATCAGCCAGGAGCGGGCCGCCGGGTTCAAAGAGGCGCTGGCCGGGTTCAAAGGCGAGGTGCTGATCGAGCACGGCGAGTCGTTCAGCCGTGAGTGCGGCAAACAGTTAATGGAAGAACTGCTACAGCGTCTGGGCCATTTGCCGGATGCGCTGGTGACCACGTCCTACGTGCTGCTTCAGGGCGTATTCGATGCCTTGCACGACTTCCCGCTCAAAACCCGTCCGCTGCGCCTTGGCACCTTCGGCGACACACAGCTGCTGGATTTCCTGCCACTGCCGGTCAACGCCATGGCCCAGCAGCATCAGCTCATCGCCGATAAAGCCTTGGCCCTGGCCCTGGCCGCCATCGAGCAATCGGATTACCGACCCGGCGTGCAGGCCATCGCGCGGACCTTCAAGCAGCGTATTCGCCAGGACTGAACCGTGGAGCTGATCGACAGCCACACTCATCTGGATTTTCCGGACTTCGACGAGGATCGCACGGCGCTGCTGGCCGAGAGCCGCGCCCTCTGCGTGCGGCGGATGGTGGTGCTGGGGGTTTATCAGGGCAATTGGCAGCGCGTCTGGGATCTGGTGCAAAGCGATCCCGACCTGTATGCGGCGTTCGGTTTGCACCCGGTGTATCTGGATGATCATCGCCCTGAAGACTTACACGAACTGGGTGATTGGCTGACCCGGTTGGCGGGTCATCGGCAGTTGTGCGCGGTGGGCGAGATCGGTCTGGATTACTTTATCGAAACCCTGGACCGTGAACGTCAACAGGTACTGTTCGATGCGCAACTGCAACTGGCGGCGGATTTCAATCTTCCCGCGCTGATTCATGTGCGACGCAGCCACGCGGCGGTGATTGCCACGCTTAAACGGTTTCACTTGAAACGCGCGGGGATCATTCATGCCTTCGCCGGCAGCACAGAAGAAGCCCGCGAATACATCAAGCTCGGTTTCAAACTGGGCCTGGGCGGAGCCGCGACCTGGCCTCAGGCCCTGCGCATGCATCGTGTGCTGGCCGAATTGCCGCTTGAATCGGTGGTACTGGAAACCGACTCTCCGGACATGGCGCCCGCCATGTTCCCCGGCCAACGCAACAGCCCGGCCCATCTTCCGGCGATATGCTCGGCATTGGCCGGGATCATGGCGATCAGCCCTGAGCAATTGGCCGCCGCCAGCACTGCCAATGCCTGTGAGTTATTCAACTGGTAGTCAGTCGCCGCACACATCCCCTGTGGGAGCGAGCTTGCTCGCGATAGCGGCGTGTCAGGCGACATCAATGTCGAATGTTAGACAGCCATCGCGAGCAAGCTCGCTCCCACAGGTGAACCGGTTCCAGGCATTAAACCCGGAACGCGCTGATCAGTTGCTTGAGCTCCACCACCTGAGCCGACAATGCGCGACTGGCATCCTCGGTCTGGTGCGCCCCTTCGGCGGTGCGTTCACCCGCGCGGTTGATCTCGACAATATTCTGGTCGATGTCATGGGCCACGGCGGTCTGCTGCTCTACTGCGGCGGCGATTTGCTGGTTCTGATCGACGATCATGCCGACGGCGCCGAGGATGTTCTCCAGCGCTTGCTGAACCTTTTCCGACTGCCCCACGGTACCGTTGGCCATCTGATGACTGGTACCCATGGCCTTCACCGCAGCGCCGACACCGCTGTGCAGCTTGGCGATCATTTGCTCGATTTCTTCGGTCGATTGCTGGGTACGTTTGGCCAGGGTCCGGACCTCGTCAGCCACCACCGCAAAACCACGGCCCTGCTCACCAGCCCGAGCGGCTTCGATGGCCGCGTTGAGGGCCAAGAGGTTGGTTTGTTCGGCGATGCTCTTGATCACCTCCAGCACACGGCTGATGGACTGGCTGTCGCTGGCCAGTTGATTGATCACCAGCACCGACTGGTCGATCTCACTGGCCAGTGCAGCGATGCTGCCCTGCTGGGATTCCACCAGCCCGCGACCGCTGATGGTCTCATCGTTGACGCTATGAGCGCTGCTGACCGCTGCCGCGGCACTGCGTGCAACCTCAAGGGACGTGGCGGACATCTGGTTCATGGCCGTGGCGACCTGCTCGATCTGCGTGCGCTGCCCCGCCACCGCCTGGTTGCTCTGGGCGGAAACGTTCTCCACCTGCCCGGCCTGGCGCTCGACCTCACTGACGGTCTGGCCGACCCGCTCGATCAGGTCGTGGATTTTCTTCACGGTGCCGTTGAACACCTCGCCCAACTCGCCCAGTTCATCGCGGCTGTTGGCGCTGAAGGTCACCGTCATGTCGCCGGCCGCGACCTTGTCCATCACCGCGCCAAGACGCTTGAGGGTGGTGCGGGTCGAGGCGTAGAAGCCGCCGTAAAGGTAAAAAATCAGCACAAACACCACCGACAACGCCACGGCCTGCAAGATCATGTGGTTGCGGTTCTGCTCCAGTCGCTGTTGCAACTGGGTGCCGAGAAACTTCAGGGTGGCTTCATTGAGTTGGTAGGTCTGGTCCATCAGGCCCGTGACCTGATCGTAAAAGCCCTGCCACGGCGCATCCAGCGTGTCGGCCATCACTACCTGCTCTTCGAACAGTTCACTGGCCTTTTTCAACGATGCCTTGCTGTTATCGGCCTGAGCGGCCAGGGTTTCCCGTGCCGCTTTGCTGGAGCCCAGCGCGTCCTGCAACTTCAGGGCATATTCGGCCTGTAGTTTTTCGATCTGCGCCAGCAACTCGTCAAAACGGGTACTCGATGCTGAGTTGAGAAAGCCCTGCCCCAACGAAAAAGAGCCCATCGCCCGACCTTCACCCAGAAGCTGGGTCACGGGCGGGGTGACATTGGTAATAAGTTCGCTCAGCTGGCGCATGTCGCTCTGGGTGTCGCGGCTGAGGCCGGCCTGACTGGCGATGATCTGGCTGAAAATTTGCGCGTTGCCGAGCAACTTGCCGATCATCGCGCTTTTGCTTTGCAGGGAGTTTTCCGCTTGCTGGGCCTTGAGCGCGGCGATCATTTCATCGCGCTTGCCATCGAAAACCATGATTTGCTCGGGGTCAGCGGTCATCGCTGTCAGCCCTTGCAAACGGGTCAGCACATTTTGCCCCAGGGTACTGATCTGCGACTCGACATTGCCGGCCTTGCCGGACTGACCGAGGGTGACGTTGATCTGCACCAGGTTGTTCAGGGTTTCCAGATCGCGCCGTAACGTCAGGCTGCTGCCCAGTAGGTCAAGGCTCTGCAGCTCGACCCGGGTGCCCTGGAATTCTCGATAGGAATCGCGCACCAGATAGAAGTTGGTCACCAGCATCGGCACAAGGAACAGCACGCTGATCAGGCTGAACTTCATGCCAAAGCTCAGGCGATTCATCAGCGCGACGGCGGGATAGAGCAAGCTCTTCACTGGAAGTCTCCCTTTGATTTCTTATTTTTATTGGCAGGCGCGGGTCGAGAGCAGATAGCCACTATTCGGCGCTGTCTCTGTATAGCTTAAATCGGCGGGAGGTTTTGTAACTTAAGGTTAACGGCGAGATGCACGCGGACTGGTAGCAGCTGCCGAAGGCTGCGTCAGGCTGCGCAGCAGTCGCCAACTCAGACACCGCGGTTTGGCTGACTCACCGCGTGATCAGGATTTACGACTGCTGCGCAGCCGGACGCAGGCTGCGCCAGCTGCTACAGGATTGGTGTACTCAGGGAAGGACGGTCCACAACGCAAAACCGGCGTACCAGAGCACTGCCGCGCGCAGCAGCAGTTCCCAGATCCGGTCCAGGCTGTTGATGCCGTCAGGCCCGACCACCGGTGCCGGGATTTCACCCGCCACCAGCCCGACCTTCTCGATCAATTGGGCGGCGCTGATGTTCCAGTTCAGTAGCTCATGCAACATCACTCGGCTGACCGCGACAAAGTTGCCGACCAACGCAAAACTCGCCGCCAGCAGACGCACCGGCACCCAGTCGAACGCATGACGCAGTTTTACGGCGCGCTCGACTACGGCCGGGTTCTGCCCGTGTTCTTCGACCAGGGCCAGCAGTCGATAGCTCAGGGCCGCGACCGGCCCCAGCAGGAAGTACCAGAAAATCACCGCGAAAAAGCTCTGATAAGCCTCCCACAGCAGATGCCCTTCGACCCGTTCCAGCAGTTGTTCGCCGCTATCGGCGCAGATACCCACATCGCGGTCCGCTACATGAGCGGCGGCTTGCAGGTCTTCCCGGCGCCAGGCATCGCGAAACGGCCCGAGACCGGCCAGCAGATCACCGCGGCCGAGACTGTAAATCACCACCAGCAGGTGCACCGGCAACGCCAGCAGACCGTAAGCCACCGGGTCCAGTACCAGTAGCAGCAAACCCAGCAGTGCCACTGGCAACAACACCAGTATCACCAAGATCAGCCACGGACTTTTCGCCAGACGCGGACTGACCTCAAGCTTGTTCAGCTCGCGAATCCATCCACCATCGCGCTGAACCCGATGACGCAGGGCCGAGAACTTCTCGATCCAGACCGCCAACAGCAACACCAGAAAACTCATTGTTGTTCCTCTTTTGCCAGGGCCGCCCGATAGCGTGCCCAGTCGAACGCAGGCCCAGGATCGGTTTTACGCCCGGGTGCGATGTCGCTATGCCCACAAATGCGCTGTGCGGTGATGGCCGTGAACGCGCTTTGCAGCTGCCGGGTCAGGGTCGTCAACGCTTGATACTGAGCGTCGGTGAACGGCAGATCATCCGTGCCTTCAAGTTCAATGCCCACGGAAAAATCGTTACAGGTTTCCCGCCCTTCGAAACTCGAGACGCCGGCATGCCAGGCACGTTCAAGACAAGAGACAAACTGAGTGACGGTGCCGTCACGTTCGATCAGAAAGTGCGCAGACACACGCAGGTCGGCGATCCCTGCAAAGTAGGGGTGCTCCGTGACATCCAGACGATTCTGGAAAAATTCCTGCACCTTGCCGGTGGCGAATTGCGCAGGCGGCAAACTGATGTTGTGGATCACCAGCAGGGAAATTTCGTCCGAGGGGCGCGCATTGAAGTTGGGCGAGGGGCAAATATCTACGCCCTGACACCAACCGCTCGCGGGGTCCAACTGCATACAGGTTCCTTCAACGACGACTGTGTAGGCGCCCAGTATGCCGCGATAGACCCTCGGGGCGCGATCACTTGCCGTGATTGAGGCGCCGCAGGTTGCCGATCACCGACTCCAGCGCCCGGTCGAACAGCAAGGTGTCGTCCAGCGCGCGCACCGCGCCACGACGAAATTCCAGCGCCAGGCCGGTGCGGCTGCGTTCCAGCACTTTCATCCCGGTGCGGTTGACGAAAATGTACTTGCCGGTGGCTTCAATGATCGCCGCCAGCTTGCAGCGAAGGGTGTTTTCCTCGTCTTCCTGAAACTCGACCCAGCACCCCAACCGCAGTTGATCGACCTGAAGCAGACCGACATCGTCCTCCGGCAAACGCACTGACGCCGTTTCGGCCGGCCCTTCGTCCGCGGTTCGCAGGATAATTTCCTGCACGACTTCGACCATTACCGGTGTATCGACGGGCTGCCCAAGCTTTTGCCCTGGACGTTCAAACAGCTGAACGTGCAAGGCTTCCAGCTCACTGAAAAATTCGCTGGTGGCGAACGGATCGAAGGCCGAACTGCTCAGCCCGTCGCGCAACGACTTGAGCAACCCAGGCACCAGCGCCAACAAGCGCAGGCTCGCATCGGGCTCGTCATGGCGCTGTACGCTCCAGATCAATTGCTCCATGGACTGCACGTCGGCGTGCCACTCGGCCGACTGATCGCCGTGCTTGAGACAGGTCAGCAGCAGCACCTGGCTCCACGCTTCCTGGACAAACACCACCACCCGCTGCGGCAATACTTTGCCCAACAAGGCCTGATTCAGCACCTGTTCGACGCGCTGACGGGCCAATTCAGTCCTGGCGCGGCCTTCTTCGGCGTCACGGGTGCGTTGCTCCAGCAGCTCACTGCGACGGCGCTCATCGCTGGTGAAGGCGAGAAAGTCCGCGAGCAATTCGGAAAAGACCGCCGGATCATCGACAAAATCGTTCAGCAACCGTTGCACCACTTGCTCGATGCGCAGATACAGGCTGTCGCGCTCATGGTCATCGCACTCGCCCCAGCCCATGGCTGCGGTGGCGATTTCATTGAGCAGGCGTCGGGCCGGGTGACTGCTGCGGCTGAAGAAGCTCTTGTCGAGCACCGCCACTTTCAGCATCGGGATCTGCAAACGGCCGATCAACGCCTTGAGCGAGTCCGGCAGGTTGCGGTCATCAAGGATGCATTCGAAGAGCATGGCGATCAGGTTGATCACGTCTTCGTCAGCCACCCCGACCACGCGTGACTTGCCACTTTTGACGCTGACCCGGGTCAGCAGTTGTTCGAGCTGGTTTCGCAGATCGAAGTCGTCCTGGGCTGCCGGCGCCGGCACATATTGCTGCAAGTGCGAGAGCAGCCGCATTAGGTCACGGGTAGAAATCGGCTGTGTCTGGGCACTGGCTTCAAGGGTCGGCGGGCCACCGGCGCGAGTGTTGGCCGGCGCGGATTCAGCTCCGAGGCTGGCCGTCGCACGATCCATGACCCGACGCGCAGGGGCGGGCTTAAGGTCAGGCAGAACACCGGCGGCGACCAGCAACTGATTGGCTTCGGCGTAGAGCTGATTGGCATCCCTGAGCACATAGCGTTCGAACAGTTTGAGGATGATCAGCTTGACCTTGATCTCCACCCCCAGGTTGCGCCCGGCCTGCAAAAAGTACTCGCAGAGCATCGCCGGCCCCATGGGATTGTGTAGATCGAGCAGTTCCCTGCCCAGCAGTGCGCTGAGTCGGGCGGTCAGTTGGTCCAGGGCGAATCCGTCGCGGTTCAGCACTTTGCTGACCATCGCCTCCACCGCCACGCTACGCTCCATGTCGTCATCGGGCAGCGCCACCGAAGCGCCGAAGACCAACGCCTGGGGCGAGGCAGACTGAGTGATGTCGTACTGGGTGAGGCTGACAAAAGCCGCGAAGAATTGTTCGAGAAAGCCGCGTTCGATGTTTTTGCGCTTGAGGCGCAAGTCGCGCATGGCTTCGAAGAAGAGGTTCTGTTCGACGTCATTGCGGGCCCGGTCGGCCATTTCGAACAGCGTGTCGTCGGCGTTATCGAACAGCTCCTGCAAACCATGCCTGAGCTGTTGGGCGGCCTTGTCGCGAACCTGAAGCAGAATCACAGGCAGGCGGGCGAGCGGCGAGTGAGTCGCCTGGTCGGTAGCGACCTTGTGCAAAGGCACTACATTCCCGTCGTTGTGCATTCAGGCCTCCTGAAACGGTGAGTCTTCGAATAGTCGTCAATCCAAATCCACGTCAAAGCCATGACGTCAAAAGCAAGGCGGATTATCTTGCAAAAGATGCCCCCTCTACCAGCAGACTCTGCGTTCCCATTGCAATAGACGCTTATGGCAGACGCTGACTTAGTGCCGATTGCTCAGGCGAATCGACCAAATGCAGGTTTCAGAGCGATGGGAACGCCTCTGATGCCTTGGGTTGCCCAGCGCCATGGCCCTATAATCGGGCCACTTTGTTTGTGGAGTCCGTTATGCCGAATCTACGTCTCGCCGATTTGACCGCCGAAATCGAAGCCAACGTGCGCCGTGCGTTGCTCGAAGACATCGG
>NZ_JBBWCB010000301.1:0-1228 GCF_039888995.1 Pseudomonas rossensis
CCCCGCCCGCCACGAGAACGTGCGCGGTGCCGACTATTACACCCAAAAGGAGCTGTTCAATGATGACGCAACACACCCTTAACCAGCTGCATCAACTGCGACTCAGCGGCATGGCCAAGGCGCTGGAAGAGCAGTGGACACTGCCGGCCAGCCACAGCTTGAGCTTCGATGATCGACTCGGCCTGCTGCTCGACCGAGAGCTGGCCTGGCGTGACAACAAACGTCTGGAGCGACTGCGCAAACAAGCCAAACTCAAGTATGGCGGTGCCTGCCTGGAAGACCTCGACCGACGCCCGGGTCGAGGCCTGGATGAACGTCAACTCGCGACTCTGGCCAGCGGCGACTGGATCCGCCAACAACACAACCTGCTGCTGACCGGCCCTACCGGCGTGGGTAAAAGCTGGCTCGCCTGCGCCTTGGGCAACCAAGCCTGTCGCCAAGGCTACAGCGCGTTATACCTGCGCACGCCGCGCCTGCTGGAACAACTGCGGATCGCCCACGGCGACGGCAGCTTCGGTCGCACGCTGCAACAACTGGCGAAGGTCGACGTGCTGATCCTGGACGACTGGGCCTTGGCGCCACTGGAAGAAAACGCCCGGCACGATCTGCTGGAAGTGATCGACGACCGCGCCGGCTCGCGGTCGACGGTACTGACCAGCCAACTGCCAGTCGATCACTGGCACGGCTGGATCAACGATCCGACAGTGGCCGACGCTTTACTTGATCGGCTGGTGCACAGCGCGTATCGAATCGTGATGAAAGGCGAGTCGTTGCGACGTAAAAAGACGGAAGAAGAAGCGGCATCGTGACCGATGCGGTTAGAATTTAGACCCCGCGCAATCGGGTGGAGAAACCGGTCACGTTGTTAGCGAAATGACCGGTCACGATGAGCGAAATACGCAGCGTGCGTCATTCCCGACCGATGAGGCAGTGACGAAGCTGTTTTATCTGGCGCTGAACAACATCAGCAAGAAGTGGACAATGCCGTCCGGGACTGGAACGCGGCTTTGAATCGCTTCAGTATCCAGTTTGAAGATCGGCTGTTAACGGTTTAATAGAAACCCCGTTTACACAAAATCGGGTACACCCTCAGGCATAAGTGTAGTGGTCAACTAATCCCGGTCTCTCCAAAGAGCGTATAGAACCGAAACCCCTATCACTCCCACTCATCAACATATTCGGTTTGACAAGAGAAAGAATTATGGAAGGTATCCATCTACCTCATCAC
>NZ_JBBWCB010000302.1:0-1093 GCF_039888995.1 Pseudomonas rossensis
GGCCATGGTGATTGCACAGCACCATGCCGAGTTCGGTCTGGCCATAGTGGTCGTGGATGACCACGCCGAGGTTGTCGGCGAACCAGCGAATCACTTCCGGGTTCAGCGGCTCGCCGGCACTGCTGACGATGCGCAGCTTGCCCTTGATCGAGCGGGCGAACTCGTCGCCACCCGCGATCAACAGGCGATAGGCCGTCGGCGAGCCGGTGAGGTTGGTGATCCCGTATTTGTTGATCACCCGGCAGGTGCTTTCGAGGGTGAACGGACCATCGTAAAAGGTGATCGGATGCCCCATGGCCATCGGCCCGGTAACACCGAAATAGATTCCATAGGCCCAACCCGGATCGGCGACGTTCCAGAAGGCGTCTTCAGGGCGCAAGTCCACGGCGTCACGGGTGTAGCTCTGGAAGGCGACGATGGCCTTGAGCGGAACGGACAGCGCTTTCGACGGACCGGTGGTGCCCGACGTGAACATCAGCAGAAACGGGTCTTCTCCGGTCAGCAGGACCGGTTCGCACTCAGCAGAGTAATTCGCTAGTTCGGCCCAGAAGCTGTAATCGCCGCGGACAACGCCTTGGCCTTTTGGACCGGCGACGGTGACGATGGTCGGGCAGTCGGCGACTTCAGTGAGTTTGGAACGATTGCCCGCGTCGGTGACCACCACTTTGGCGCCAGAGCAGCTGAGGCGATGCTCGATGGCTTTCGGGCCGAATGCCGTGAACAGCGGCTGGTAGACCGCGCCGATGCGCCAGGTGGCGAATACGGTGATCAAAAGTTCGATGTTACGTGGCAGGAGACCGGCAACCTTGTCGCCTTTTTTCACGCCTTGGCCCAGTAGGAAATTGGCTAAACGCGCAGCTTTGTCCTGCAAGTCGCTGAAGGTGTAGGTCGCGCTGGCGCCATCGCGACCTTCCCAGAACAGCGCGATGCGCCCCGGCAAGGCATGCCGGTCGCAACACTCGACACAGGCGTTGAGGGCAGTCAAATCGCCGTCGAGCGCGGCGTCGACGGTGTGCTGATAATTGAACTGTGATGTGGCAGACAAGTAATCGCGCATTGCCAGAATCCCTCTGTGGTTTTATTAGGGTGGGGG
>NZ_JBBWCB010000303.1:0-1083 GCF_039888995.1 Pseudomonas rossensis
TTTCCAATACCTGAGTGACCGTTCGGATGCGGTGGTCAGCCATGGCTTGCAGAACGTCGAGTGGGGCTTGGGTATCGATGAGCAGGGAGGCCGGGATCAGGTCGATTCCGGTGAGGGGCGTGTATCTTTCCATAGGGAGATCTCATTCAGTTTGTTGAGACCGCCAACAGATTGTCGCCAAACGATAGGGTGGCAGTTGCGCGCAGGTTGGCGAACCGGGAATGAGTAACCGGCAGACCCGAAGGTCTCCCGCGCACAACCGCCATAGTACAGCGGTTTTGCGGCTGCGACGACGCCTACAAATGAGCAGACGGCCCTCGCACTCATATCCCGGGTCGCCAAACCCGAAATCGCCATTTTGGGCGACGAGATGGACTATAGGCCTCATCAGAACGGCGGGAAAGGTGAGGGATTCCGAGGTTTGTGTAGGAATTTTTATGATGCTCCTAGGACCGTTACGCCCCTTCCGCGGGCGACTGCTATCGGTCGAGGCTGTGTAAAAACGCAAACACCGTTTTGAAGTGTGCGTTGCTACGTAAAATCTGCCCGCATTTGGTTAGTCAGCTAACCTGAAATTTGAGTAGGAGCGCGGTTTTCGTTCCGGTTCAGACTGAGAAACCTACTCAAAAACGTTTTTACACAGCCTCGGCCATGAGCGGTCGGTTGTGACCGTCTGCGGTGGGTTGTGGATTCAACCGGTCGCCATCGTCAGCTTTGGCTCGATCCAAGTCATTCAGCCGCCAATCCTCCGCCCCGTGAAAGGCTTCGTTGGAAACCTTTTCTGATAGCGCTGAAGGGCGCACGTGTCAGTAAGACGCGTGCACGGGCTTTCCCTTATGGTTCTAACATGACGTCCGGGCGACCAGCGTCATATTCGTTGAAGATCAGCGCCATGGGCCGGCAGTGCCCAGGGCAGGATGCCTTCCTGGAATTCACAAGTTCGGTATCTGCTGCGGGCACGATGAGGGCTTAGTTAACCATCACCTCGTCCAGTGCCTGCTCGAGGGTGCTGACCGTGCGCTCGATATTGTGCAGCTTTTCGAGTCCGAACAGACCGATGCGGAAGGTCTGGAAGTCGGCCGG
>NZ_JBBWCB010000304.1:0-1081 GCF_039888995.1 Pseudomonas rossensis
GTCCAGTAGTCGAGTTGGCGCTGACGTTCGCCGGACTCCAGCCACTGGCGCTGCCAGACGCTGTAATCCAGGTATTGCACCGGCAGCGGTTCCAGCGGCGATTCGCGGTCATCGACGAAGGCCTCGTAGAGCGCGCTCAGTTCCCGGGCGAAGATGTCCATCGCCCAGCCTTCGGTGACGATGTGGTGCAGGGTCAGCACCAGGTAGTGTTCCTGCTCGGCAGTCTTGACCATGCAGGCGCGCAGCAGCGGTCCGGTCTCCAGATCGAAGGGTTTATGTGCCTCGTCGTCGGCCAGTTGCTGGACGCGTTGTTCGCGGCGATCAACGTCGAGCGCGGAGAAGTCCTTCCAGTCCATGCGCATGCCGGTGTCCGGGTGAACCCGTTGCTGCGCCACGCCATCGATGCTCGGGAACGTGGTGCGCAGGGTTTCGTGACGCATGATCAGCGCTTGCAGCGCGGCTTCGAAGCGCCCGACATCGAGCACCCCGCGCATCCGCGCCATGCCGCCAACGTTGTAGGCCGGGCTGTCCGGTTCCATCTGCCAGAGGAACCACATGCGCTGCTGGGAATAGGACAAAGGCACCGGTTGGCTGCGATCGACTTTCTCGATGGGCGGTTGCTGGTTGGTTTTGCCGCTGGCCTGGATCAGTTGAACCTGTTCGGCAAAGGCGCCCAACTCACTGTTTTCGAACAGCGCGCGCAGCGGCAACTCGACGTCGCAGGCCTGACGAGTGCGGGAAATGATTTGCGTGGCCAGCAAGGAATGACCGCCTAGTGCGAAGAAATCGTCACGCAGGCCGATCTGCGTCTGGCCCAGCACTTCACGCCAGATGTCGGCGATTTGTTGCTCGAGGGCAGTGACCGGTTCGACGTGCTCGCGGACTTGCCATTGCGGTTCCGGCAAGGCGCGTCGATCGAGTTTGCCGCTTGGGCTCAGGGGCATTTCGTCCAGACGCATGAGCTGCGCCGGGACCATGTACTCCGGCAACGCAGCCGCCAGCGCGGTTTTCAGGCGTGCGGTTTGAGCATCAACATCGTCTGTGGAATCGGTTGCGGTGTAGTAACCGATCAACTGGCCGC
>NZ_JBBWCB010000305.1:0-1073 GCF_039888995.1 Pseudomonas rossensis
GAACTGGGCGTAGAAGCCCGCCAAAACAGACGGCATGGGGTGTTTCTCGGAAAAGACCGTAGAACGCAGCGACTTTTTTCAACTCGTCACTCAGTGATGACGAGTTGATCGGAGCATCCTTAAGTCTTTTTAGTCGCAATTAATGCCTTCGAAAGCTTCCCGACCTGCAATCAATACGGTTTCGACCTGTATTCATTGCGTCCAGCCTAACGGACTTTCGAATGCAGGTCGTTACACTTATCGCCCAGAAGGCCCCTGCAGCACCACGTTGAAGACGCGGTTAATGACCGCGCGCGTGCTTAAGTGGAGTCCGTGTTGCGTAATGGCCGCATTGACCGCCGCCTCCAAGGCTGCTGGGCGCACTTCGCCCGCAGCAGGCGCCAGCGTTGACCAGCTCAGACCCTGCTGCTCGAGGTGACACAGAAATCGTGAAACCCTAGAGCGCTCTCGCGGGGGAAGGGTGGACAATTGAATCATCACTGCTCGGTGTTCGGGCACCATCCCCGGGGCTGGAGGCTGCCAATGAGGAACTGGAGGGCGTACTGGCATAGTTGCTCTTTGATGAGTGTTGTGTACATTCATCAGTGCAATCCCCAATAGGCGATAGGTCTCCTCGTCTATGTGCCCTCCCTCCATCTGGCCATCAAGCGCTTCCATCGCCTGCGCGGCTTGTGTGCGGTTTGTGATAGCGCGCCAGTGATTTGTAGCCTGATCAGCGGTTCTTATCTCTAATCGAGTCTCTAATCGAGCGGGCTCAGGCAGAGTGTTGTGTACATTCATCAGTGCAATCGCCAATAGGCGAAAGGTCTCCTCGTCTATGTGCCCTCCCTCCGCTTGGCCACGAAGCGCTTCCATCGCCTGCTCGGCTTGTGTGCGGTTTGTGATAGCGCGCCAGTGATTTATAGCCTGATCAGCGGTTCTTATCTCTAATCGAGCTGGCCCAGACGCCTGGCTTGGGCTGTGTTGGATGGTAGGCGACCCAGAGATGTTGTTTATTCCGCTCATTGGTTTAATCCAAAATATAAACCTGATGAGTGTCGTTTCGACCTTTTGGGTTCCATGGATAAGTGTAG
>NZ_JBBWCB010000306.1:0-1029 GCF_039888995.1 Pseudomonas rossensis
CCCGTGGCAACGAAGGCCGGTAAGACGCTGAAAATTATGTTACGCCGATCACCTGGTGCTACTACGCATTAAGCTTATCGACACGGCCGGGATCACATAAATTAGGCCGCAACATAACCGGCGAAACCGTCGTACACCAGCTTGCCAGTCCACGGACCAAGGAAATTGCGTGCATGACTGCCGCGTCCGTTCCGTCATGAGCCAGCGCGACAAATAAAAGCCAACTGGCGGAGTAGGCGCTCCACGCAATTAGCGGGTTGTATGAAATCAAACGTCTCGCGCGGGAGATGACCGACAGAGCCACTCGCCTCCCCATAGAGGAAGTAGAAATCCCCGAATGCAATGAAGACGCCGGGTAGGGCTCGAAGCGTTTTGCTTGACCGACTCGGTGACGGGTGGGGCCAGGGATAGTCACCAAAGCGCCGGCCGCTGAACCATCATGAGAAAAGACCATGGATTGGGTACTGGTCGATGCACCTGAAGGTAAAGGGTTTCCCGAAAAATCCTGAGGATTACTTGGACGTATCAACGCCTCCGTCAACTGACCTTGGGAGTATTGAGCCGCCAAATGGCTGGAAGCAGATTGCTGATCGCCACTCATTACGGAGGGTTCATTGCCGCTCGTGACAGCAGGAGGAGGATAAGACAGATTTATATGCTCCATCGGCTATACCATTACCTACCAGCAATGCCAAGAGCTGATGGCACCCATTGGGCTGGGCTTCGACTTGGTCTAAAACAAGCTGAGTGTTAAGGCTCAGCCTTGCAGGCGAGAGAGCATCAGGATAACTGTGCTCGGCTTGCACGCCAGAGGGCTCTGGCTGCTGACTGGCGTTTACCGACACGGTTGCCTGTACTGGCGATATCCAGGTCCCCACCAGCTGCTTCGACATCCGGTTCACGGGGTTGACGGGAGCGAAGGGTCAGCTCGTAACGACGATTCAGTTCTGCGCCCATGTCCCTTCCCAGCCCGACGCCCAGTTCGATAAATGCCTTGCCTCCTTTGATACCCGCCTTACCCACTTCTAT
>NZ_JBBWCB010000307.1:0-952 GCF_039888995.1 Pseudomonas rossensis
TGTACAGGCTGGGGAACATGAATGAGCTCCTGAGGGGTAAGATGGCATCATCTTCAGTCAGATCATTGATCTAAATCTAATATAAGTTTTAGGGTCTTTTGATCGAATTTTCGGGATTAATTATGCAGCCGGAGTTTTGGCACAAGCGATGGACGTCGAATCAGATCGGCTTTCACCTGCCGGAAGTAAATCCATATCTGCAACGGTACTGGCCGCAGCTGGGCCTGGAAGAGGGCGCGCGCGTACTGGTGCCGCTATGTGGGAAAAGCCTGGATCTGCTGTGGCTGGCGAAATGCGGTCATGAGGTGTTGGGCGTCGAGTTGTCGGAAAAAGCGGTGGAAGACTTTTTCCACGAGCATCAATTTGATCCGGACGTTAGCGACCAAGGCCCCTTCACTGTCTATCGGGCGGGCTCGATCGAGATCTGGTGTGGTGATTTCTTCGCGTTGACGGCCGGCGATGTCGCTGATTGCAGCGCGCTGTACGACCGCGCTGCGTTGATCGCCTTGCCACCGAAGATGCGGGAACAATACGCCGAGCATCTGAAGCGGATTGTGCCGAAGGATTCGCTGGGGCTGCTGATTACCCTGGATTACGACCAGGCGCAAATGGAGGGGCCGCCCTTTGCAGTGTTGGATGACGAAGTGCAACGGTTGTTCGGTGTTTCGTGGGAGTTGAAGATTCTGGAGGACCAGGACGTTCTGGGCGAAAGCTGGAAGTTCCTGGAAAGCGGTGTTACGCGGCTTGAAGAGCGGATTTATCGCTTGATGAGTTGATGGAACAGCAAGGCACAAAAAAGGGGCGATCAGATGATCGCCCCTTTTTGTATCACCCCAGAGCTATCAGCCCCGACGACGCAGTGCGTCGATACGCTCTTCCAGCGGCGGGTGGCTCATGAACATGCGGGCGAACCCTTGTTTGATGCCACCGTTGATGCCGAAAGCAGTCAGGG
>NZ_JBBWCB010000308.1:0-830 GCF_039888995.1 Pseudomonas rossensis
ACCGTGAAGTTAACCACGCTGACGTCGCCGTCGACGCTGCTGGTGCCGGTGAGGACGCTGCCGGTCACCGGAGCGTCTTCGGAAGTGGTCACGGTTTCGCTGATGTCGGTGAAGCTGTCGTCGACCGGGGTGACGCTGATGTTCAAGGTCGAAGTGACGTCGGAGCCGGAGCCGTCAGTCACGGTATAGCTGACCGTCGGCACCGCGCCGTTGTAGTTGGCGGTCGGAGTGAAGGTGTAGGCGCCGTTCGTTCCGATCACCAGGGTGCCGACGTTGGCGACGGTCGCGGTGCTGCCAGCGGCGTAGGTGGTTTCGCCGATGGTGAAGTTGAGCACACTGACCGGGCCATCAACGCTCGACGTCCCGTTAAGCACGCTGCCGCTGACCGGGGCATCTTCGCCCGTGGTCACGGTTTCGCTGATGTCGGTGAAGCTGTCATCGACCGGGGTGACGCTGATGTTCAAGGTCGAGGTGACATTGCTGCCGGAGCCGTCGGTGACGGTATAGCTGACCGCCGGCACCGTGCCGTTGTAGTTGGTTGCCGGGGTGAAGGTGTAGGCGCCGTTGGCGGCAAGCACCAGGGTGCCAACGTTGGCGAGGGTCGCGGTGCTACCGGCGGCGTACTGGGTACCGCCAACCGTGAAGTTGAGCACACTGACCGGACCATCAACGCTCGACGTCCCGGTAAGCACGCTGCCGCTGACCGGGGCATCTTCGCTGGTGGTCACGGTTTCGCTGATGTCGGTGAAGCTGTCATCGACCGGGGTGACGCTGATGTTCAAGGTCGAGGTGACATTGCTGCCGGAACCGTCAGTCACGGTGTAGCTCAC
>NZ_JBBWCB010000309.1:0-823 GCF_039888995.1 Pseudomonas rossensis
CGAATAGGCCTGATACATAGATGCAACGGGGCGGCGGTTTTTCAAAAGCGGGTAGACAGTGGGGGCGAGTCCATACATAGCAGCTGGCGAAGCCTGCGTTCGGCTGCGAAGCAGTCGTAAATCCGGATTGCGCCGTGAGCCTGACACACCGCGGTGTCTGACTTTACGACTGCTGCGCAGCCGAACGCAGGCTTCGCCAGCTGCTACAGGGGTGTTGCTACGATCAAAGCAGTGGACCCACCAGGACAGCGGGTCCGAAAGAGCATCACAGCTTCGGCAACTGCCCGATGCGCCCCATCATCTCGGTCACGATCTGCAGATCCAGCAGGAACTGGTCGACGGTCTTGAACTCGTTGTCAGTGTGGCCGGTGTACTTGACCTCGGGCCTGGCCAGGCCGAATTGCACGCCATTGGGCAGTTCATGGACCGAGGTGGCGCCGGCGGAAGTACCGAACTTGTGCTCCATGCCAAGGTTTTCGCTGGCCACGGCCAGCAGGGCCTTGACCCATTCACCTTCAGGGTTGCGGTACATCGGCTCGGCGATCGAGTAGTCGAAGGCCACCGCAATGTGGGTCTTCTTGCTCCAGGTGCCAAGCTTTTCGGCGATTTCGGTTTTGAGCACTTCGGGGGACTTGCCCTTTGGCACCCGCAGGTTGACCGCGAGCTTGAAGGTTTTCTCATCCATCCCGACATAGGTCAGGGATGTGGTCAACGGTCCCATGAAGGCATCGGAAAAGCCGACCGCCAATTGGCCACCCAGGTAGTCCAGTCCCCAGTTGTCGGCAGCGTAGCGGGCGGCGTCGGTAATGTGGTTGTGCTTGAG
>NZ_JBBWCB010000310.1:0-796 GCF_039888995.1 Pseudomonas rossensis
TGAACATCAACGTCACCCCGGTGGATGACAGCTTCACCGATGTCAGCGAAACCGTGACCACTTCCGAAGACGCTCCGGTGACCGGCAGCGTCCTCACCGGCACCAGCAGCGTCGACGGCGATGTCAGCGTGGTTAACTTCACCATCGGTGCGACCACTTACGCGGCCGGCAGCACCGCGACTATCGCCAACGTCGGCACCCTGGTGCTTGCCGCCAATGGCGCCTACACCTTCACCCCGGCCGCCAACTACAACGGCAGCGTGCCGACGGTCAGCTACACCGTCACCGACGGTTCGGGCAGCGATGTCACCTCGACCCTGAACATCAACGTCACCCCGGTCGATGACAGCTTCACCGACGTCAGCGAAACCGTGAACACCTCCGAAGACGCCCCGGTGACCGGCAGCGTTCTTACCGGTACGTCGAGCGTTGATGGCCCGGTCAGCGTAGTTAATTTCACGGTCGGCGGTACTCAGTACCAGGCCGGTGACACCGCGACCATCACCAACGTTGGCACCCTGGTGCTTGCCGCCAATGGCGCCTACACCTTTACTCCGGCGGCCAACTACAACGGCAGCGTGCCAACGGTCAGCTACACCGTCACCGACGGCTCCGGTTCTGACGTCACCTCGACCCTGAACATCAGCGTCACCCCAGTCGATGACAGCTTCACCGATATCAGCGAAACCGTGACCACCAGCGAAGACGCCCCAGTCAGCGGCAGCGTGCTTACCGGTACCTCGAGCGTTGATGGCCCGGTCAGTGTGCTCAACTTCACCATCGGCGAAACCACCTA
>NZ_JBBWCB010000032.1:0-51630 GCF_039888995.1 Pseudomonas rossensis
GACAGGGATTGATCAATCGAAGTATGCTTTTTCATGGACTCGCCCTCGCTGTCGTTGGCTGATTAGACTGCCACCGTGGCGCATTGACGCCTCGGCTTGGGCGAGTCCATCCAATTACATCGATTGCGTTCCTGCTGAAAGTTATGGGGTGTTTGTCAGTTAGCGCTCGATACTGCGATTCCACCGCGCATTCCATGCCGGGCGCTGTTCGTTGACCTGATCCCAATCGATCGCAATGGCAGTGCTCAGATACTGCTTCATCGCCTCGACCTGACCGCGGGTTTTGTCGGTGGTCGGGGTATTAGGGTTGGACGGGATCTGGTCGCCATCTTCAAGCGCGGCAGCCTGAGCTTCCGGCGTCAGCAAGAAAGCGGCGAGTTTCTGCGCCAGTTCCGGCTGAGTGTTGTTGGCGATGGCACATTCGGCCACGTTGAGCACCACGGCGCCTTCCTTCGGTTGCGCATACTCCACCGGCATGCCCTTGAGTTTCAGGGCGGTGACCTGGGTCGGCGTGAGCGGGAACAGCGCGGCTTCGTCGGTCTGAAGCATTTCGGAAATCTTCGCCGAGCTCGGAATGTACTCCAGCACGTTGCGCCCGACTGTATTCGGCCACGCCTTGAAGCCCGGCTCGACGTCGGTTTCGCTGCCGCCCTGGATCCGGTTGAACATGAGGAAACCGTGCAGGCCGAAGGTCGAGGAGGCCATCGACTGGAACACCAGTTTGTCCTTGAAACGCGGGTCGGCCATGTCCATCCACGAGGTCGGCGCGGTCCAGCCTTTCTCCTTGAACAGACGCGTGTTGTACGCCAGCCCGGTCACGCCGAGGCTGACGGCCACCGCTTGATCCTTGATGCGGCCCTTGGCCGGAATCTGCGCCAGCGGTGCGCTGTCTTCGAGTTTGTCGCACAGCCCCATGGCGATGGCGCGGTACATGATGCCGTCGTCGAGGAACATCACGTGCATCTGCGGGTTGCCTTTGCTGGCCTGGACCTTGGCCAGAATATCGGCGGAGGTGCCGGGCACAATCACCACTTTGACGTTGTTGGCCTTCTCGAAAACCGGCAGCACCTTGTCGGCGTAGAGCCGCTCCATAGTCCCACCGTTCATGCCCAGGTAAAGCGTCGGTTCGGCCTGGGCCTGGCTGACCGGGAGCAGGGCGCCTAAGCCAGAAAAACTAAGCCAGGAGAAACCGAGCAGTGCAGTGCGTTTGACGTTATTCATTGGCGCGACCTTCCTCTATCAAGCAACGGAGATGGAGTGAAACCGGGTGATGGAAAACGCATCCAGCGACGTTTTTGAAGCGCCGCTGCAGATGATTTCGGTGAGCGCCTGGCCCACCGCGGGGCCGATCTGAAAGCCCGCACCGGCAAAGCCGAACGCGTGCAGCAGACCGGGTTGAGTGCCACTGTGGCCGATCACCGGTTGGCGATCGGGCAGGTAACCTTCGGTGCCGCTCCAGGTGCGAATCGCCTGGGCGCCTTCAAGAAACGGATAAAGCTCGACGGCCTGACGCAGGATCTCGATCACAGCGTGTTGACCGGGCCGGGCGCGAGCGTCGTCGAGGGCAAAACCCTGGCCGCCACCCAACACACAATTGCCGCGAGCGACCTGACGGGCATAGATACCGCCGCCCTCGACCCCGGTGCTGGCATTCATCACCAGCGGCAACGGCTCGGTGACCAGCATCGCCGGGTGCCCGGCGTGCATCGGCACCGCCTCACCGAAGTGATCTGCCAGGGTGCCGGCCCAGGCTCCGGCGCAATTCAACAGCCAGGGCGCCTGCAGCTCCAGACTGGTTTGCGTGCTGACGCGAAAGCGTTGACCGTCGTGTTCCACCGCCGTCACCGGGCATTGTTCATGGACCTGCGCGCCATGCCGCCGCGCCGCCCGGGCAAACGCCGGGGAGACCAGTCGCGGGTTGGCGTGACCGTCATCGGGGCAAAACGAGGCACCGACCGCCACCTCGCCGACCCACGGAAAACGTGCGCGTAATTCACTGCGCTCAAGCACCTGCAAATCGAGGCCAAAGCCCCGACTGTTGGCGGCATAGTCTTGCAAGGCGTGCAGATCGTTGAGGCTGCGGGCCAGTTTCAGATGGCCGCTGCGCTGATACTCACCGTCAATGCCAATCAGCTGCGGCAGTTGCCCCCAGATGTCGTGGGCTCGCTGCGACAACGGCAGTTGCGACAACGGTCGCCCCTGACGCCGCACGCCGCCGTAGTTCACGCCGCTGGAATGCGAGCCACAGAAGTCCCGCTCCAGCAGTGCGACGCGACGCCCGGCCTTGCTCAGAAACAGCGCGGCGGAGGCGCCAACAATTCCGCCGCCAATGATGACGGCATCGACTTCGATCATGACTCGACCTCAAGACCAAACGGCAGGGGTTTGATGGGGGCCTGAGCCCGAAGCCTGCCGATGTCGGACACGCAGCGCTGACTTTCGCAGGCAATGATTTCCGCGGCGGCGGCGCCACACATCCGTCCCTGACAGCGCCCCATGCCGACCCGGCAATGGGCCTTGACCCGGTTGATCTCCCAATGGCCCTCGCGCACGACTTGACGAATGTCGCCGGCCCGCACTTCTTCGCAGCGGCAGATCATCACGTCATTCGGGGCATCGGCGGCCCAATTCTCGGGAAAGATGAAGGCCCGTTCCAGACCTTGGCGGAAGGTATCGATCCGTCCCAGCGCTTGCTCCAAGTGCGCCCCACGTTGCGGCGGTATCAGGTAACCGATGTCTTCGAGCAACGCCAGAGCTGCGCGTTCGCCGGCCATTTCCGCAGCATCGGCGCCCATGATGCCGGCGCCGTCCCCGGCCAGGTAAACCTCGGCGATACTACTGCGACCGGCGCTGTCACGTTGCGGCAGCCAGGCGCGGTTGATCGGGTTCCAGGTGAACTCACAGCCGAGCAAATCGGCGAGTTGGGTTTCACTGCGCAGGCCGTGGGCGAAGGCGACCGCGTCGCAATCCAGACGCTGATTGCCCTTGGCGTTGCGCCAGGTCAGTGATTGCACACGCTGATCGCCATCGATGCCTGTGAGGCTGGCACCCTGATGCACCGGGATGCCGTGGGCAGTCAACCAACTGCGGTAGTAGATGCCTTTGGCCAGGGTGGCCGGTTGCGAGAGCAGGCCGGGCAGGGCGCGGGCCTGAGCGCTGAAGGGCGAACTGTCGAGCACCGCGACCACCTTGGCGCCGGCCTTGGCGTATTGATACGCCACCAGGTACAGCAGCGGCCCACTGCCGGCGAACACCACGCGTTCACCGATGGCGCAGCCTTGAAACTTGAGGGCGATCTGCGCTGCGCCGAGGCTGTAAACCCCCGGAAGGGTCCAGCCCGGTACCGGCAGAATCCGGTCGGTTGCGCCCGTGGCGACGATCACTCGGGAGAACGCCAGCCGCGCGGCGCGGCCCTCATGCAAGGTGTCGAGCGCGCCGTCCTCGGCGTTCCATACCAACGTCTCGGGACGGTAATCGAGTTGCTCGCGCAGCGCGTCAATCGTCTGATGCAGCGCGTTGGCCTTACCGGCTTCGAAGCCATATAACTTGACCGGCGAGCGCTTGAAGTTTGCCGGTTGGCGACGATAAATCTGCCCGCCACCGCGTGCGGCTTCGTCCAGCAGCACCGGGCGAACGCCGTGGGCGACCAGGGTTTGTGCTGCACGAATGCCGGCCGGACCGGCGCCGATGATGATCACTGAATTCATATAGACCCCATGAAGTTCAAGATCAAAAGATCGCAGGCTTCGCCAGCTCCTACAGGAGACCGCGTTCGGCGTAGGAGCTGCCGAAGGCTGCGATCTTTTGGGCGCACCGGATAAATGACTGTCATACGCTGCGTCCCGGTTCGCGGCTGACCTGCTGCCCGGCTTCGAGCAACGTCGAGCAGGCACGCACGCGTCGACCATCGCCCAGTCGAACCCAGCAGTCCTGACAGGCACCCATCATGCAAAACCCGGCGCGGGGTTCGGCGCTGAAATCGCTGCCGCGCAAGTGTTCGCTGCAGGTCAGCACCGCCGTCAGCAAGGTGTCGCCGAGCAGGCCAGTGGCCGGTTGGCCGTCGAGGGTAAAGTCCAGGGCCGGGCGGTCGCCTTCGGCCAGTCGTTTCAGCAGAGCCATGGCGCCCTCATTGTTTGCCCACCAGAACCCGATCGAGACCGTAGACCCGATCAAGCAAAATCATCGTCAGCGCGGTCAACCCAATCACCAGTGCCGACACCGCCGCCATCATCGGATCGATGGATTCGGTGGCGTACACGTACATCCGCACCGGCAGGGTTTGCGTGGCCGGCGAGGTGACGAAAATCGACAGCGTGACCTCATCGAAACTGTTGATGAACGCCAGCAGCCAGCCACCGGCCACCCCCGGCAGAATCATCGGCAAGGTGATTTCCCTGAACAGCGTGAAGCGCCCGGCACCGAGCGATTGCGCGGCGTGTTCGGCGCTGCGATCCAGGCCGATGGCCGACGCCAGCACCAGCCGCAGCACGTACGGTGTGATCACCAGCACGTGGGCGAAGATCAGCCAGGCGAAGCTGCCATTCACGCCCATCAGCGCAAACAATCGCAGCAACGCAACACCCAGCACCAGGTGCGGAATGATGATCGGCGACAGGAACAGGCCGTTTAAAAAGTCGCGTCCGGGGAACTCGAAGCGCGTAATCGCCAACGCCGCCGGCACCGCAATCAGTGTCGCCAGACTGGCCGCGCAAAAGGCCAGGATCAGGCTGTTGTAGAACGCATCGACAAAGTCAGCACGCTCGAACACCGCGCGGAACCAGCGCAGGGAAAACTCCGTGGTTGGCAGGCTCAGGGTGTTTTCCGGGGTGAAGGCCACAAGGCAAACCACCACCAGCGGCGCCAGCATGAACAGCACCACGAGGGTATGGAACAGCAGGGCGAAAGGACCGTTCTTGGACATGACGAGTTATCCCAATGACTTCTTATAGCGGCCTTCGATCATCCGGTTCCACGACAGCATGATCAGCAGGTTGAGCAACAGCAGGGCCACGGCGATGGCCGCGCCCATCGGCCAGTTGAGTTCCGACAGGTATTGGTCATAGATCAGCGTGGCGACCATTTTAATCCGGCGTCCGCCGAGCAGACCGGGGATGGCGAACGAACTGGCGGCCAGGCCGAACACGATCAACGTGCCCGAGAGTACGCCGGGCATGATCTGTGGCAGCACCACCTGGCGCATCACGGTGAAGTGGCTGGCACCGAGGGACATCGCGGCCTGCTCGGCAGCGGGGTCGAGTTTCTGCAGCGAGGTCCAGACCGGGATGATCATGAACGGCAGCATCACGTGAACCAGCGCAATCACCACCGCGAACGGCGTGTAGAGCAGTTTCATCGGCGAGCCGCCGAAGGCTTGCAGGGTCTGGTTGACCAGGCCGTCGGCACCCAGCAACAGGCTCCAGCCGAAGGCGCGCACCACCACCGAAATCAGCAACGGGGTGAGGATCAGAATCAGGAAAATCGAGCGCCACGGCGTGCCCATGCGGCTGAGGATGTAGGCCTCGGGCACGCCGATCACCACGCAGATCAGGGTGGTCAGGGCGCTGATCCACATCGTGCGCAAAAAGATCTCGTAGAAGTACGGGTCGCCCAGCAGGCTGATGTAGTGGTCGAGGGTGTAGGCATCGCCGTTGATCCCAGAGCTGTAGTCGAAGACGTTGAATGACAGCACCAAGGTCAGCAGCAGCGGGATAACCAGCAGGCTGAGGTATAAGGCCAGGGCCGGTGCCGACAGCCAGTAACCCTGGCGTCCCTGGCGAATGGCGACAAGCGTACTCATGCCGGCACCTCGTCGACACTCAGTACCCGCAGCAACGTTGCATCCCAATCAAGGCCGACCGCCGTGCCTTCGGTCAGCGGTGCCGAACCGTCGTTGCGGCGCACCACGCTGAGTTCTCCCAGGGTCGTCGATACGCCGTACAGCCATTGGCTGCCGAGAAAGAAGCGGCTGACGATGTTGCCTTGCAGACGGCCCTGACCTTTGTCCCGCAGATCGATTTTTTCCGGACGCAGGCTCAAGGTCAGTTCGCCGTCGCCACGGCTGCACACCTGAACGACACCAGTGCTATCACGCTCGCCCGGCAGCAGATTGGCCTTGCCGACGAAACCGGAAATGAATTCGGTGCGCGGGTGTTCGTAGAGGGTGTAAGGCGCGTCGATCTGGGTGATGCGCCCGGCCTGCATCACCACCACCCGGTCGCTGATGGACAGCGCTTCGGACTGATCATGGGTGACCATCAGCGTGGTGATCCCGACTTCGCGCTGGATGCGGCGGATCTCGAATTGCATCTCTTCGCGCAGGTTGGCGTCGAGGTTGGACAGCGGCTCATCAAGCAGCAGCACCGGCGGCTCGATCACCAGGGCCCGAGCGAGGGCAACGCGTTGACGCTGGCCACCGGAGAGTTCCCGGGGGTAACGCTCGGCATGCTGGTTCAGGCGCACCAGTTTCAGCACCCGGTCCACCCGCTGCTGCAACTCGCCGTTGGCCACTTTGCGCATGCGCAGGCCGAAGGCGACGTTGTCCTTCACGGTCATGTGCGGGAACAGCGCGTAGCTCTGGAACACCACGCCCAGACCACGGCTGGCGGGTTTGGCGTGGGTGATGTCGCGACCGTCCAGCACAATGCGTCCGCTGCTGACTTCGACGAAGCCGGCGATCATTTGCAAGGTGGTGGTTTTGCCGCATCCAGAGGGGCCGAGCAGCGAGACGAACTCGCCTTTCTCGACCGAGAGGTTGGTCGCAACGACGGCGTCGATCTCGCCGTAACGTTTGCCGAGTCCTTCAAGTTGCACAAAAGCCATAACTGCGCTCCACCTGAGATTGTTATGCGTCGCCCGAAGGCGCGCTTTTTTGTATGGGCAGATACGAAAAGGTCTTGCTGGGTGCGTTGGCGCTCGATTTCAGTCGGCTGCCGCTGTTGTTCGAATCGCCCCTGTCTGGACGCAGAGTAGGACGAAGAATAGGATGGGCTCAATGGCCTATTTCACTGAAGCGATGACTATTTTCAGTTTCATTCGGTGAGTAAATTAATACTCGAGAAAACCCATGACAGATTCCATTGAGCGGAATGAAAGTAAAAGTGATGTCGGTGTTGGTGCGGTCTCCAGACTGTTTGCCGTGCTGCGCAGCCTGGGTGACACCGTCGAGGGCGGGGAGCGGGTGACGCAACTGGCCCAGCGCATCGGTTTGTCGCAACCGACCACGCACCGATTGCTGCGAAGTTTGATGGATGAGGGGATGGTCGAGCAGGATGCGCGCAGCAAACGCTATCGCCTGAGCCTGGAGTTCTTTGCGCTGGCGGCCCGCGCCGGGAACACCGGAAACCTGCGCGAACTGGTGCGGCCGGCGTTGCTGCGGCTGTCGGCATCGTTGGGGGATTCGTTGTTCTTGCTGGCGCGCAGTGGTTTTGATGCGATCTGCCTGGACCGCAGCGAAGGGCCGTTTCCGATCCGCACCTTTACCGGTGACATCGGCGGGCGCGTAGCACTGGGGGTGGGGCAGGGCAGCCTGGCGATTCTGGCGTTCCTGCCGGAAGAAGAGCGCGACACGGTGATTCACTACAACTTGCCGAGGCTCAAGGATTTCCACCTGTACGACGAGGTGTTCCTGCGCTCGGAAGTCGAGAATGTGCGCAAACTGGGTTATGCCGGGCGCAACACCGGCGTGTTGCAGGGCATGGCCGGGGTGGCAGTGCCGATTCTGGATCGTGAAGGGCGGGCGGTCGCGGCATTGAGTGTGGCCACCGTCAGTGATCGGCTGGGGCCGGATCGCTTGCCGACGGTGGTGGAAATGCTCAAGCGCGAAGCGGCACTGATCGGACCGCGGATCAATCCGTTCGACCCGTTGCTGCGTAGGCCTTCGCAAGTGTTCGGGCAGGGTTGAAAAGATCGCAGCCTGCGCCAGCTCCTACACAGATTTTGAGTTCCCCTGTAGGAGCTGCCGAAGGCTGCGATCTTTTGATCTTTTAAAACCGTACCGTCTGCTTGAGCATCTGCGCCGCCGGCGTATCGCTCGGGCTGACCATCGCGTAGTTATACCCGCCCCCCGACCAGTACTCGGCCTGCAACTCGCCATCGCTGCGACTGCCCCTCGGCAACAGGTAGTTTTTCGGACCCGGTGGGCGGACGTAGAAGCTGACTTTATGGCCGCTTTGATCCTCGTAGACCACCATCGCCGCTGGCCCTTGCTCGGTGCTTAGCAAGCGTCCGCTGACCGGTTTGAAACCGGCGCCCGAGAGGTCAGGCAAGCGATTGGCCTGAGTGAAATAGCGGTCGAGCCAACCCTGCATATCACCGTCGTCACTGACTTTGTAATCGGCCGGCAGGATGCCTTGCTGGGCAATCAGACGATAGGCCTGCAGGGCATCGGTCATCGGCGGTGTGGCACTGATGAGCGTCATCTCCCGGGCTTGCCAACCGCTGAATCCGCCGACGCTGACCGCGATCAGCAACACGGCGGCGCTGGCCAGGTGACGGCGAGATTGTCGTTTGAGGCGTTGGCGAATCAGCGCCGGGTCGAGGTCCGGGTTGGCCGGTTGCTGCAGGGCGCCGCTCAATGCCGCGCGCAATTGCTGGGCGTCCTGCTGCCAGGCACGCACTTTGGCAGCCACTTCAGCGTTGCTGGCCAGAAAAGTTTCCACCAGACGTCGGTCGGCATCGCTGAGTTGCTGGTCGACATAGGCGTGCAGGTCACGCTCGCTTGGGGGCAGGCTGATCATTTGAGTCTCCGCAGAGAAGGGCGGGTGATTTCGCCGTCGCTGAGTTGGCGCAGGGCCTGGCGGGCGCGGGACAGGCGGGACATCACGGTGCCGGTGGGGACGTCGAGAATCTCGGCGACCTCTTTATAACTCAAGCCTTCGACCGAGACCCAGAGCAGCAGGGCGCGTTGTTCGGTGGTGAGCTGGTCAAAGGCTTTCAGGGTCGATTGGGCGATCACGGTGCGCTCCACCGACGGTTGTGTATCGTCACGCCCGGTGAAGAATTCGAGCATCCGTGCATAACGCCGGGAGCGCCGGTGAGCATCGAGAAACTGTCGATACAGAATCGAAAACAACCAGGCGCGCAAGTCGCCCTCGGGGCGTTTGTCGCCCCAACTCGACAGCGCGCGCTCAAGGCAAGACTGCACCAGGTCGTCGGCGCCGCTGGGATTGCGCGTCAACGACACGGCAAACCGGCGCAATCTGGGAAGGATTTCTCTCAGTCGTTCGTCGATATCGTTCATGAAGTTCTGACTAGTCACTACGCTGTGGACTAGAGAGACCATTCCACGCCTGAAAAAATAAATACCGCGCGATGGAATAAACCGCCGTGGGGTTCGTCTGCTTGATCCTTCTCACTTGTGGCCGATGGCCCTGGAGTCTTTCATGGTAGATCGCTCATCACCGCCAACCCGGCCACCCTTGAGTGCCGCGAGCCTGACATTACGTCTGGCCGGTATCGCTGTGGTGGTTGCCGTCCTGGCCGGGGCTTTTGCCTACGTCAACGGCACCTTTGACCCACAGCGTCTGACGCCGAAAAAGCTGATCAATGTGCTGGAAACCAACAACGGGGTGCACCCGGGCTTCCGGCGTAATCATTCCAAAGGCGTGTGCGTGATCGGACATTTCGAGAGCAGCGGCGAGGCGCGCAGTTATTCCAGTGCTCAGGTGTTCAATGAAGCGAGGACCCCGGTGGTCGGGCGTTTCGCATTACCGGCCGGTAATCCTTATGCGCCAGACAACAGCGTGCCGATCCGCAGCCTGGCCTTGCGATTCACCCAGGCCAACGGCCAGCAGTGGCGCACCGGGATGAACAGCATGCCGGTGTTCCCGGTGGGCACGCCCGAAGCGTTCTACCAATTGCAACAAGCCCAGTCACCGGACCCGGCCACGGGCAAACCGAATCCTGCTGCCGTGCCAGCGTTCTTCGGTTCGCATCCGGAAGCGGCACCGTTCCTGGCCTGGATCAAAACGGCCAAGCCGTCGGCCAGTTACGTGACGGAAACCTACAACAGCGTCAATGCGTTTTACCTGGTGAACGCGGCCGGTCAGCGGCAGGCGGTGCGCTGGAGCATGGTGCCCGTCGCTCAGGATGCAGCGGGTGCTACGGCGCCTGAAGGGGGTGAATTCCTGGAAAAGGACCTGGTTCAGCGGATCTCCGCAGGGCCGCTGCGTTGGCAACTGAACATCACGCTGGCCAACCCTGGCGATCCGGTCAACGACGCCAGCAAGGCCTGGCCCGAGGGTCGCAAAGTGTTGAACGCCGGCACCCTGGTGCTCGAAAGCACCCAGCCGCAACTCAATGGCGAATGCCGTGACATCAACTACGACCCGCTGGTACTGCCCGCCGGTATAGAAAGTTCCGACGACCCATTGCTCGCCGCTCGTTCAGCGGGGTACGCCACTTCCTACTTGCGTCGTACCAGCGAAGTCAGCCAGTTGCCCGCTGCTAATAAACAGGAGTCTCGTCAATGAGCGCTCAACCGAACCACTTCGCGCCTTTAGCGCGATTGCTGCACTGGCTGATGGCGCTGATGATCATTGCCATGCTGTTTATCGGCGCGGGCATGGCCGCTTCGGTGTCCGAGCGTTATGAGTGGCTGATTCATCTGCACAAACCCTTGGGCGTCGCGATTCTGCTGCTGGTGATCGTGCGCCTGGCCGTGCGCTTTTCCACTCAACAGCCACCGCTGCCAGCGGATCTGCCGGGTTGGCAAGCGCTAGCGGCCAGGGCTTCACATGTTTTGCTGTACGCCTTGATGCTGATTCTGCCACTGCTGGGTTGGGCGATGATTTCGGCGGCGGGGGATCCGGTGATGCTCAGCAGCTCATTGCAGTTGCCATCGATCCTGCCCGCGAATGCGCAGGTGTTTGCGTTCCTGCGCAAGGCTCACGGGTATTTGGCGTATCTGCTGTTCTTGACGGTGCTGCTGCATTTGGCGGCGGCGTTGTTTCACGGCTGGGTGCGTCGCGATGAGGTGCTGGACAGCATGTTGCGGGGGAAGGATCGCGGATGACCTAAAGGCTGGCGAGGCACTGTGGCGAGGGGGCTTTCATGGACAGCGTTCGCCACCAATAGAGCAACGCCACAGCATTGATGCCTGCGCCCAGCAGGCATACGCCGAGCCACCCGGCCCATGCGTACATCGCCGTCGAACCGATCGACCCCAAGGCGCTGCCAACTGAATAGAACAGCATGTAGCCGGCGGTGAGTCGGCTTTGGGCTTCGGGGCGCACGCTGTAGATCATGCTCTGGCTGGTGACGTGCACGGCCTGCAAACCCAGATCCAAGGTAATCACGCCAAGCAGCAATGCCCACAATGAGGACTGGGTGAAGGCGATCGGCAGCCAGGAAACCAGCATCAACAGGAGTGACAAACCGCTGGTCCATTGTCCCAGGCCACGATCAGCCAGATGCCCGGCGCGAGCGGCGGCCAGTGCACCGGCGGCACCTGCCAGTCCGAATAATCCGATTTGTGTGTGGGACAACGACATCGGCGGAGCGCTCAGCGGTAGCACCATGGGCGTCCACAACACCATGGCGCTGGCGAAGGTCAGTAGCGCAAGCACCGCCCGCTGGCGCAGCACCGGTTCTTCCTTGAACAGCGTGAATACCGAGCCCAGTAAGGCGCCGTAGGAACTGGCGGGTTGCGCATCTTCATGCTTGGGCAACACACGAAACAGCAGCAACGCCATCACCAGCGTCAAACCCGCTGACAACAGATAAATCGAACGCCAACCGGCGAGGTCAGCCATGCCGCCGGCCACTGTCCGGGCGAGCAGAATACCGACGACGATGCCGCTGGTGACCACACCGACCACACGCCCTCGCTGTTCCGGGATGGCCAATGTCGCGGCGTAGGCCACCAACACTTGGGTCACGACAGCCAATAACCCGGTCAATGTCATGCCGATCAGCAGCCAGATGTTGTCAGGCGCCAGTGCGATCATGAGCAAGGCCAGCGCCGACAGCACAGTTTGCGTAACGATCAGGCGCCGGCGATTGAGCAGGTCACCCAGCGGCACCAGCAACACCAAGCCTGCGCCGTAACCGACTTGAGTCAGCGTGACGACGATGCCGACGGTTGCGGGGTCAATGGCGAAGGCCTCGGCCATGGCATCGAGCAGCGGTTGTGCGTAGTAAACATTGCCGACGGCCAGGCCGCAGGCGATGGCAAACAGCAGCACCACGGCGCCGCTCAATGGATGTTCAGGTTTCATGACGGGCTTCCTTGTGTGGTTTCAAAGTGAAACCAGTTGTACGGTAAGGAAGCTGGTTTTATATTGCAACTACATTTGATGGAGGTGAGCGCGCTCATGGCTAAACGTACAAGCATGGAAAACGCCGAATGCCCGGTTGCCCGTTCCCTGGATGCCATTGGTGATGGGTGGTCGTTGCTGATCGTGCGCGATGCATTTGACGGCATACGCCGGTTCGGGGAGTTTCAGCGCAATTTGGGCATGGCCAAGAATATTTTGTCTGCGCGGCTGCGCACCCTGGTGGCCCACGGCATTTTCGACCTGGTGCCGGCATCGGACGGCAGTGCGTATCAGGAGTATGTGTTGACCGAAAAGGGCAAAGGCCTGTTCCCGTTGATTATCGGATTGCGCCAATGGGGCGAGGCGTTTTTCTATGAGGCAGGGGAGGCGCATTCGCGGGTTGTTGACCGAGAGAACGGCCGACCGGTGCAGACGCTGGAATTACGTGCCGAGGATGGGCGCTTGCTGGGCCCTGAGGATTGCGTGCGGATTGCTGCCGAGTGAGAGGCATGGCTGCATGCCGGGCATGCAGCCATCGAGCGTGATCAGCGCAAGGTATCGACCATGTCAGCCACGGTCGTCATCACATCCTTGCCCAATTGCTTCGAGCGTTTGCCAGACCAGCCGGTCAGCGCATTCGGCGCATCGTTGTTGTCCTTGAAGGGCATTTCGAGGGTCAGCGACAGGCAGTCGAATTTCTCGCCAACGCTGTTGCACGCCAGGGTCATGTTGGCTTTGCCCGGCTCGTCGTGGGTGTAGCCGTGCTTGGTCTGGAAGTCCTTGGTCAGGTGCTTCAGATGACTGCGGAAATGCTCTTCGAGTTTTTCGATTCGTGGCGTGTAGCCCGGGTTGCCTTCGCAGCCGGCGGTGAACACGTAGGGGATTTCTTCGTCGCCATGGATGTCGAGGAACAGGTCCACGCCGTACTTTTCCATCTGCTGCTGAACGAACAGCACTTCCGGGCTGATTTCCTGGCTGGCGCTCTGCCAGGCGCGGTTCAGGTCCTGGCCCATGGCGTTGGTGCGCAGGTGACCGTGGAAAGCGCCGTCCGGGTTCATGTTCGGAACCAAATATAGATCGGCGCTAGTCAGCAGTTTGTTCAATATCGGATCGTCGTGTTTTTCGAGACGTTCGATCACGCCTTCCATGAACCATTCGGCCATGTGTTCGCCGGGGTGTTGCTGGGCGATGATCCAGACCTTGCGTTGAGCTTCGGCGCCCGTGCCTTTACGCAGCAGTTGGATGTCTCGACCTTCGACGCTTTTGCCGGTGGCCAGCAGTTCGGTGCCGGCCTTGGACAACGCCTGCTCGATCAACCAGTCATGGCGACCGCGGCTGTAGGGTTCGAAGTAAGCAAACCAGGCGTGGGTGGCGGTGGCTTCAAGGCTGAAGCGCAGGCAGTCACCTTCGAAAATGGTCGGCACCCGGAACCAGTTGACGTGGTCGTAGGACGCCACCGCCTGATAACCATCCCAGGCTTTGTTGTAGGAGGACTTGCTGGCATTGTTCAGACGAAACCAGTGTTCCTGACCGACGTGCAGACCGCTGGCCTTGAAGTGGAACCACTGAAAGTGCTGGCTGCGGGTGTCTGGCTTGATAGCCAGCAGGGCTTGCAACGGATTGCTGATGTCCAGCACTTCAATGTTGCCACTGTCGAAGTTGGCACTGATGTCGAAAGAGGATTTAGCCACGGTCATAGTCGATTCCTGAATATGATTTTTATGGCTGTTACTTTACACGCTGGGAAGGGAAAAACCGGGGGAAATTCTGGGGTTAAGCGGGGGCGTCCTCCTTGACGCCGACGCAGCTTAGAGACTGTGCGATTGATTCTCAAGCGCTATTTTTGATTAGTTTGGGCCAATGAAGCCGGGCTTCTCTTGCCAACGGACATTCTTTTGATATCATCCGCGCCATTCGAATTTGCAGCACCTAAAGACTTCATTAGCCTGAAGGTAAAGCCAGAATAACTGGCAAAAAAAAGACCCGGCAATAAGCCGGGTCAAAAACCGTGATTAGCCTGATGAGGAGATAGTCCAGGAGACCGACCTAAGGTCACTTGGACAATCGACTGATCTCGCGACCAGCTGCATGCAATAATAATCATTCTCGTTTGCAAGTCAAATGTTTTTATCTGCGCGATTGGAAAATTCTTTCCCGTCCTCCTAGTCAGCACCCGTGTCTCACCCGTTCTGATCGTCCTCCAGGGATCGATCCACCATCGCCTTGGCCATGTCGATCATGTGCACCGCCGAAAACGCCAGGTCCCGACTTGCGCCCTGCAAATTGCTGGCTGACTCGTACGCGATGGCGGCGGCACAACGTAGCAAATCCGTGGCATGGACCAGCGCCTCTTCGCAGCTGATGTTGCGGTTTACGTCAAAGAAACGTTCTTCGACCACTTCCTCTGAAACAGCTGGTTTCAAGTAATAGTCCAGCGCTCGTTGCGCGGCGGCAGAGCCTTTGGGCGAGGTGAGGGAAGTGTCGATTTGCATGTCAGGCAGGTCGTTGCAGGGGATGGACATGGCGATGGCAAACTCCGTGATAGATTCAGATCCGTGAACCAATCCTAGTACGTACTGTATTTATGACGAGAGATTAAATACTACAATTTGTGTTTTGATGGCCGGAGGCGCCCACGTATCGTGCCGCACATGGATAAATGGATTGAATTGGTCAAGGCCAAGATGAGTGAACTCAAAGTCACTCAAGAAGAACTCGCAGATCGCCTCGGGATGTCCCAGGGCGGCGTCGGCCACTGGCTGAACAAACGCCGCGACCCCGGCGTCGTCAACATGAACCGTGTGTTGAAGGCGCTGGGCATGGATTTTCTCGAAGTGGCGCTGGTGATCCGCGAACCACTCATCTTGGAAGAGGAGGAGATGCCTCTGGCGCTGAAGTACAACCCGTACTTCCGCTACCCGGTCAGTGACTGGAAGGAGCCGGCGCAGCTGCGCGATGGTGAGCTGACGGTGTATCGCAAGGAGGAACGCTTCGAGCTGACCGACTACCACGCCCAGGGCCCGGCCTTCTGGCTGAGTGTGGTGGGCGATGCGATGACCGCGCCCACGGGTATCAGCATTGCCGAGGGCATGATGATCCTGGTGGACCCGGCCATCGTGCCGGAACCCGGAAAACTGGTGATCGCCCAGTGGCCGGACAGCGCCGAGGCGACCTTTCGCAAGTTGATCGAAGAGGGCGGGCAGCGTTATCTGGTCCCGCTCAATCCGACCTATCCGAAGGCTATCTTCACCGACGAGTGCCGAATTATCGGCGTAGTGGTTCAGGCAACCGCCAAATTCTAATCAGATCGGTCCTCGCAAGGCGTAGGACCGATCTTCATTTCATGCTTCTTCAAACTCGACCAACGCACTGCCTTCACTGACCATTTCGCCTTCCTGGCAATACAGCGCCTTGATCACCCCGGCGTGTGGCGCACGAATGCTGTGCTCCATCTTCATCGCCTCCAGCACCACCAGCTGCGCCCCGGCTTCGACCGTTTGCCCGGCTTCCACCAGCACCCGCACGATGCTGCCATTCATGGGCGCGGTCAGCCCGCCGTGATGGCTGTGACTGGCCTCGACGGCGCTGATCGGGTCGTAGGACTCGATGCGGCGCAATTCACCTTCCCATTGCAGATACACAACGTCGCCATGGCGAATTGCCCGATGCTGGCGGCGCAGGCCGTTGTGCTCGGTCAGCAGTTGCTCCCCCTTGAGTTGAGCGGTGTGGGCATCAGCGTCGCCCAACGTCAGCGCGCGATCCTGGCCTTCACAACTCAAATGCAAGGTGATTTCTGTCGGCAGTCCGGCACGGAAACCGTTGCTGTTGGCCCAAGGCGAAACCGGATCATCGGCACGGGTCGTACTCGGCTGACTTTGGGCAAACGCCTGGGCAGCGGCTTGCCAGAACTCGTCACTGAGGTCCGAGGTGACTGGCAGCAGTTCTTCCTGATAACGCGGAATGAATCCGGTATCCAGTTCGGCCGCAGCAAACGCCGGATGGCCGACGATCCGGCGCAGGAAGTTGATGTTGGTCTTGAGCCCGCCAATGGCGAACTCATCGAGCATGCTCAGCAGCCGCAGTCGCGCCTGTTCACGATCTTCACCCCAGGCAATCAGTTTGCCGAGCATCGGGTCGTAGAATGGCGAGATCTCATCGCCTTCTTCGACGCCACTGTCCACCCGCCGTCCCGGACCTTGCGCGGATTCACGATACAGCTCCAGTCGACCGGTAGCCGGCAGGAAATCATTGCCCGGGTCTTCGGCATACAACCGCACTTCGATGGCATGGCCGATCAGCGGAACCTCGGCTTGAGTCATCGGCAGCGCTTCGCCGCGGGCCACACGAATCTGCCAGGCCACCAGATCGAGGCCGGTGATGGCTTCGGTGACCGGGTGTTCGACTTGCAGGCGTGTGTTCATCTCCATGAAGAAGAACTCACCCCGCGAATCCAACAGAAACTCCACGGTGCCGGCGCCGACATAACCGATGGCCTGTGCCGATCGCACGGCGGCCTCACCCATGGCGCGACGCAGTTCCGGGCTCAAGCCTGGAGCGGGTGCTTCTTCAACGACTTTTTGGTGCCGACGCTGGATCGAGCAATCACGTTCGTTGAGGTACAGGCAGTTGCCATGCTGGTCGGCGAAGACCTGGATTTCCACGTGGCGCGGTTTGAGCAGGTACTTCTCCACCAGCATCCGCGAATCGCCGAACGAGGATTTCGCTTCACGCTGGGCCGAGGCCAAGGCTTCGGCCAACTGGCTGACATCCTCGACCACTTTCATGCCTTTGCCGCCGCCCCCAGCGGTGGCCTTGAGTAGCACCGGATAACCGATGCGTTCGCAGGCGTCGCGGAAAGTGTCGAGGTCCTGAGCTTCGCCGTGATAGCCCGGAACCAATGGCACGCCGGCGGTTTCCATCAAGGCTTTGGCCGCGGATTTGCTGCCCATCGCATCGATGGCCGAGGCGGGCGGGCCGAGGAAAATCAGGCCGGCTTCTTCGATCGCGCGGGCGAACCCGGCGTTCTCGGAAAGAAAGCCATAACCCGGATGAATCGCCTGAGCGCCGCTGGCCTTGGCGGCGGCGATCAGTTTGTCGATTTTCAGGTAACTGTCAGCGGCTTTGCTGCCACCGAGGTCGACGCGGATATCCGCTTCGCGGCTGTGTCGGGCTTCACGGTCAGTGGCGCTATGAACGGCCACGGTAGTCAGGCCCAGGGCTTTGGCGGTGCGCATCACCCGGCAAGCGATTTCGCCGCGGTTGGCCACCAGCAGGGTGGTGAGAACAGGTGCGCTCATCAACGCGGCTCCTTGGTGGTGGTTTCGGCTTGCCAGCTCGGCGGACGCTTTTGCAGAAAGGCCCGCAGGCCTTCCTGACCTTCGGGGCTGACGCGGATGCGGGCGATGGCGTTTTCGGTGTAGCGGCGTAGTGCCGGGGTCAGCGCGCCGTGGCCGACTTCGCGCAGCAAGTCCTTGCTGGCACGCATGGCGGCCGGGCTGTTGAGCAACAGGTTGTCGATCCACTGTTCGACTTTCTGTTCCAGTTCAACGATCGGATAACTCTCCGACAACAAGCCGATTTCCCGCGCTCGTTGTCCGCCGAAACGCTCGGCAGTCAGCGCGTAGCGACGTGCCGCGCGTTCGCCGATGGCTTGCACCACGAACGGACTGATCACCGCCGGGGCCAGGCCGATACGCACTTCCGACAGGCAGAACTGCGCGTCATCGGCGCCGATGGCCATGTCACAGCAACTGATCAGGCCCAGCGCACCACCGAATGCAGCGCCTTGCACCACCGCCAGCGTCGGGACTTTCAGCTTGGCGAGGTTGTACATCAACTCCGCCAGTTCCCGGGCATCGTCGAGGTTGGTGTGGTAATCGAGTTCGGCCGATTGCTGCATCCAGGCCAGATCCGCGCCGGCGCTGAAATGCTTGCCGCGTCCACGCACTAACAGGAAACGCAGACTGGCATCGCTCGACACTTTGTCCAGGGCGAGGATCAGTTCGCGGATCATTTCGGCGTTGAACGCGTTGTTCTTTTCTTCACGGCTGAGCCACAGGGTCGCGAAACCACGTGGGTCGGTCAGCAGTTCGAGGGTGTTGAAGTCGCTCATGATTTTCTCCCGATCACATCCGGAACACGCCGAAGCGGCTCTGTTCGACAGGCGCATTCAGCGATGCCGACAAGGCCAGGGCCAATACATCGCGGGTTTGCGCCGGGTCGATGACGCCGTCGTCCCACAACCGGGCGCTGGAGTAGTAGGGATGACCCTGTTCTTCATACTGGTCGAGGATCGGTTGCTTGATCTCGGCTTCCTGCTCGGCGCTGAAACCGTGACCACTGCGTTCGGCCTGCTCGCGTTTCACCTGCACCAAAACACCAGCCGCCTGCTCGGCGCCCATCACGCCGATGCGTGCGTTCGGCCACATCCACAGGAAACGTGGATCGTAAGCCCGGCCGCACATGCCGTAGTTACCGGCACCGAAACTGCCGCCGATGATCACGGTAAATTTCGGTACCTTGGCGCACGCCACGGCGGTCACCAGTTTCGCGCCATGCTTGGCGATGCCGCCGGCCTCGTACTTCTGGCCGACCATGAAACCGGTGATGTTTTGCAGGAACAGCAGCGGAATGCCGCGCTGACAGGCCAGTTCGATGAAGTGCGCGCCTTTCTGCGCGGCTTCGGCGAACAGAATGCCGTTGTTGGCGAGGATCGCGATTGGGTAACCGTGCAAGTGGGCAAAGCCGCACACCAGGGTCGTCCCGAACAACGCTTTGAATTCGTCGAACACCGAACCATCCACCAACCGCGCGATCACTTCGCGCACGTCGAACGGCTGCTTGGCATCCGCCGACACCACGCCGTACAACTCATCGCTGTTGTAGAGCGGGGCGATTGGTGTGCGCTGTTGCAGCTCACCGAGTTTGCGCCAGTTGAGGTTGGCGATGCTGCGTCGCGCAATGGCCAAGGCGTGTTCATCGCTCTCGGCGTAATGGTCGGCCACCCCGGAAATCTTGCAGTGCACATCGGCCCCGCCGAGGTCTTCGGCGCTGACCACTTCACCGGTCGCGGCTTTCACCAGCGGTGGCCCGGCGAGGAAAATTGTCGCTTGTTCACGCACCATGATTGCTTCGTCGGCCATGGCCGGCACGTACGCGCCACCGGCGGTGCAGGAACCCATGACCACCGCGATTTGCGGGATGCCCATCGCGCTCATGTTGGCCTGGTTGAAGAAGATCCGTCCGAAGTGCTCACGGTCCGGGAACACTTCATCCTGACGTGGCAGGTTGGCGCCGCCAGAGTCCACCAGATAGATGCACGGCAAGCGATTCTGCTGGGCGATGGTTTGGGCGCGCAGGTGTTTTTTCACGGTCAGCGGGTAATACGAGCCACCTTTTACGGTGGCGTCGTTGGCGACGATCATGCATTCGACGCCTTCCACACGACCGATCCCGGCAATCACGCCAGCGGCCGGAACGTCTTCGCCATACACCTCGTAGGCCGCCAATTGGCTGATCTCGAGAAACGGTGAACCCGGATCGAGCAGGCGATTGATCCGTTCACGAGGCAGCAGTTTGCCCCGCGAAGTGTGGCGCTCTTGCGCCTTCGGGCCGCCACCTTGCTGAACTTTAGCGAGCAGGGTGTGCAGGTCGTCGACCTGTTTGAGCATCGCCGCGCTGTTGGCCGCGAACTCCGCCGAACGGGGGTTGAGCTGGGTATGCAGGATAGCCATGGACAGCTCCGTTTAGCGGGTTTCGTTGAACAGTTCGCGACCGATCAGCATGCGACGGATCTCACTGGTGCCGGCACCGATTTCGTACAGCTTGGCGTCACGCAGCAGACGACCGGCCGGGAATTCGTTGATGTAACCATTGCCACCGAGAATCTGGATCGCGTCGAGGGCCATTTGTGTGGCGCGTTCGGCGCTGTAAAGGATCACCCCGGCGGCATCCTTGCGGGTGGTTTCGCCGCGTTCGCACGCTTGCGCTACCGCATAGAGGTAGGCGCGGCTGGCGTTGAGTTGGGTGTACATGTCGGCGACCTTGCCCTGGATCAGCTGGAATTCGCCGATGCTTTGGCCGAACTGCTTGCGGTCGTGGATGTACGGCACGATCAAGTCCATGCAGGCCTGCATGATCCCGGTCGGGCCGCCGGACAGGACAACGCGTTCGTAATCGAGGCCGCTCATCAGCACTTTCACGCCACCGTTGAGCACGCCGAGGATGTTTTCTTCCGGTACTTCGACGTCGTCGAAGAACAGCTCGCAGGTGTTGGAACCGCGCATGCCGAGCTTGTCGAATTTGTTGCTGCGGCTGAAGCCTTTGGAATCACGCTCTACGATGAACGCGGTGATGCCGTGAGGGCCTTTTTCCAGGTCGGTCTTGGCGTAGATCACGTAGGTGTTGGCGTCCGGACCGTTGGTGATCCAAGTCTTGCTGCCGTTCAGGACGTAGTGATCGCCGCGCTTGTCGGCGCGCAGTTTCATCGACACCACGTCAGAACCGGCATTCGGTTCGCTCATGGCCAGGGCGCCGATGTGTTCGCCGCTGATCAGCTTCGGCAGATATTTGGTTTTCTGTTCGTGATTACCGTTGCGGTTGATCTGGTTGACGCAAAGGTTGGAGTGCGCGCCATAGGACAGGGCGACCGACGCCGAACCACGGCTGATTTCTTCCATGATCACCACGTGGGCCAGGTAACCCAAGCCAGCGCCGCCGTATTCTTCCGGGACGGTCACGCCCAGCAGGCCCATGTCGCCGAATTTGCGCCACAGGTCGGCGGGGAACAGGTTGTCGATGTCGATTTGAGCGGCGCGTGGTGCGATCTCTTTGGCGACGAAGGACTGAACCTGATCGCGCAGCATGTCGATGGTTTCACCGAGGGCAAAGTTCAGGGATGGGTAGCTCATGGGTCACCTTTTGGCTTTTTTGTAGGGTAGGGAGGGCAGTGATGTGGCTCTCACCTTTACGTTAACGTAAGCCTGTGACGAATGGCTGTCAATCTCCCTTTACGTTAACGTCAACTTGAGCGAGAGTAGAGCCAGTTCTGAAAGATCGGGGCTAGCCATATGCCTCGTTCCAACAACCCACTAATAAAGACAATAGGGGTCGTCATGGATCAACCCAGTGCAAGCCCGCAGCGCAGTTACACCCGTGGTTCCCAGGACAAAGCCTTGCTGGCGATGACCATCGGCCAGGCGTTCGATAACACCGTCGCGCAGTACCCGACCGGGGAGGCGCTGGTCGTGCGCCATCAACAGTTGCGTTACACCTGGCAGCAACTGGCCGAAGCCGTGGATCTGCATGCCAAAGCGCTGTTGGCGCTGGGTTTGCAGACCGGTGATCGTCTGGGTATCTGGGCGCCGAACTGCGCCCAATGGTGTATCAGCCAGTTCGCCAGCGCGAAAATTGGCGTGATTCTGGTCAACATCAATCCGGCCTACCGCAGCTCCGAACTTGAATATGTGTTGAAGCAATCCGGTTGCCAATGGCTAGTCTGCGCCGGTGCCTTCAAGACCTCCGACTATCACGGTATGCTGCAAGGCCTCGTTCCCGAGCTGGCTGAGCAATCCATCGGAAAACTGCAGAGCGAACGACTGCCGGAGCTGCGCGGAGTCATCAGCCTTGATGCTCAGCCGCCATCGGGCTTCCTGCCTTGGTCGCAATTGACTGATCTGGCGGGGAGCGTGTCGGCAGAACAGTTGAGCGAGCGTCAACACAGCCTGCATTTCGACCAGGCGGTGAACATCCAGTACACCTCCGGCACCACCGGTTTCCCGAAAGGCGCGACCCTCAGTCATTACAACATTCTCAACAACGGTTACATGGTTGGCGAAAGCCTTGGCCTGACCGCGAGTGACCGTCTGGTCATCCCGGTGCCGCTGTATCACTGCTTCGGCATGGTCATGGGCAACCTCGGCTGCATGACCCACGGCAGCACCATGATTTACCCCAACGATGCGTTCGATCCACTGCTGACATTGACCACCGTCGCCGAAGAAAAGGCCACCGCGCTTTATGGTGTTCCGACCATGTTCATTGCCATGCTCGATCAGCCCAAACGTGCGGAATTCGATCTATCGAGCCTGCGCACCGGGATCATGGCCGGGGCGACCTGTCCGATCGAAGTGATGCGTCGGGTCATCAGTGAAATGCACATGAGCGAAGTGCAGATTGCCTACGGCATGACGGAAACAAGTCCGGTGTCGTTGCAGACCGGTCCGTCAGACGAACTGGAATTGCGCGTCACCACCGTCGGTCGCACCCAGCCACAACTGGAAAGCAAGATCATCGACGAGGCGGGCAACCTGGTGCCGCGCGGCACTATCGGTGAGCTGTGCACCCGCGGCTACAGCGTGATGCTCGGTTACTGGAACAACCCGCAAGGCACCGCGGAAGCCATCGACCAAGCCGGCTGGATGCACACCGGTGATCTGGCGAGCATGAACGACGAAGGCTACGTATGCATTGCCGGACGTAACAAGGACATGATCATCCGCGGCGGTGAGAATATTTACCCGCGGGAGTTGGAAGAGTTCTTCTTCACCCATCCGGCAGTCGCGGATGTGCAAGTGATCGGGATTCCGTGCTCGCGGTATGGCGAAGAGATTGTCGCGTGGATCAAGTTCCATCCGGGCCACAGTGCTACCGAGCAGGAGCTGCAAACGTGGTGCAAGGAACGCATCGCGCACTTCAAGACACCGCGTTACTTTAAGTTCGTCGATGAGTTTCCGATGACCGTAACCGGGAAGATCCAGAAGTTTCGGATGCGAGAGATCAGTATCGAGGAATTACACATCAACAAAGCCTGACACATTCCCTGTGGGAGCGAGCTTGCTCGCGATGGCGGCAGCACATCCAACATAGATGTTGACTGACCCACCGCCATCGCGAGCAAGCTCGCTCCCACAGGGGGCGGTGGAAAACACGAATGCCAGAAAGCACAAAGGGGAGCCGAAGCTCCCCTTTAATTTTGTCGTTGCGCGTGCTCTTTTTTTATTATTGAGGGGCGGTCTGTTGTTGTTTTTGGAAACCGTGACCCTTTACCGCTGTTTTTGTCGATCCCCATCCGGGATCAAGAGCAAACGTATTTTTTTGAGCGCTGATCTACTTTTTCGCTAAGCGATCCAACCAGTTCGGGAGCTACCTGAAGGTAGTTTTATTGTTCTCTGCCCGGTTGCGGGTTACTCCGAAAAGCACCCTGAAAAGCACATCCTCTCCAAAAAAATCTGTTAGCTGCGTCTCTGCCGTGTTGTTTTTGTTATGTCAGAGTCGTTACGTCTTATTTTTATTAGGTTTGCCGCTTTTTTTGTTCTTGTTATGCAGTAGAGATAGCAGAAGCCGTGCCAACTTTCTAAAAGCCTTTAAAATCAATTGTTTGTATTTTTATCGGATTTTTCCGTCAGTCAAAACCCGACAATCTGTTTCCGTGTTACTCGCTTGCGCCCCACGTTTCAGGCGCAGCGGTAACACCCGGACACATCCGCGCACTCACTGTGCGCTACGAGCCTTGGCGACGCGCGAACCGGTCGCTCGCCCCAGCACCGCGCAAATCTGCTGACCGGCCAGAATCAAGGCGTCCAGGTCGATACCGGTTTCGATACCCAGGCCGTTGAGCAGGTAAACCACGTCTTCAGTGGCAACGTTACCGCTGGCGCCCTTGGCGTACGGGCAGCCACCGAGGCCGGCGATGGAGCTGTCAAACACCGAGATGCCTTCCAGCAGACTGGCGTAGATGTTGGCCATGGCCTGGCCATAAGTGTCGTGGAAGTGCCCGGCCAGTTTTTCACGGGGTACGTCGGCCGACACCACGTCGAACATCTGGCGGGTCGCGCCAGCGGTGCCGGTGCCGATGGTGTCGCCGAGGGAAACTTCATAGCAGCCCATCGCGTAGAGCTCGCGAGCGACCCGAGCGACTTGTTCCGGCGCAACATTACCTTCGTAAGGGCAGCCCAGCACGCAGGACACGTAACCGCGCACGCTGACCCCGTGTTGCCTGGCGGCGTCCATGATCGGCACGAAGCGCTCCAGGCTTTCGCTGATCGAGCAATTGATGTTGCGCTGGGAAAACGATTCCGACGCGGCGGCGAAGACCGCGACTTCCTTGACCCCGGCCGCAATGGCGTCTTCAAACCCGCGCAGGTTGGGGGCGAGTGCACCATAGGTCACGCCCGGTTTGCGCTGGATTTGCGCGAAGACGTCGGCGGAACCGGCCATTTGCGGTACCCATTTGGGCGACACAAAACTGCCGACTTCTATATAGCCGAGACCGGCGGCGGTCAGCGCGTCGACCAGTTGCACCTTGTCCGCAACGCTGATGGGTTGGGCTTCGTTTTGCAGACCGTCGCGTGGGCCGACTTCGACCAGGCGTACGTGAGTGGGTAGGGACATGGGATTCGACCTGGGCTGATTGTCTGAATATTCGGAGAACCCTGTGGGAGCGAGCTTGCTCGCGATGGTGGTAGCACATTCAACACGGATGTCGACTGACCTGACGCTATCGCGAGCAAGCTCGCTCCCACAGGGGATTGTGTTGACCTACTGAACGGTCTGCTGGTTTTTGATGGTCTGTTCCAGCGCCTGGGTGCAACGCTCCTGCGCGGTGTCCAGTTCCAGCTTCATCTGTTCGATGTCGAGCATTTGCTGCTCCAGCTGTTCGCGGCGTTCGGCGATTTTGGTCAGCATGGTTTGCAGCTGTATCTGATTGCCGCCGGTGGGATCGTAGAGTTCGATCAGCTCGCGGCATTCGGCCAGGGAGAAACCAATGCGCTTGCCCCGCAGGATCAGCTTCAGGCTGACTTTGTCACGGGGCGAGTAGATGCGTTCCTGACCGCGTCGCTCGGGGCTGAGCAGGCCTTGCTCTTCATAAAAGCGAATGGCCCGGGTGGTGATGTCGAGCTCGCGGGCGAGGTCGGAAATGCTATAGGTCTGGCTGCTCATGGAAGCGCTCGAAAAAGGTCATGGCGCTAAGCTAATGGCAGGTTGACGTTTACGTCAAGCATCGCGCCCTGATCCTTCGTCTATCAGGTGTTTCCTACACCTTATCGAGCTTCTTCTCATGTGCCGTCACCTGCTGGCACAACTCGATCATCTGCTCGCGCATCCAGCGGTTGGCCGGGTCCTGGTCGGTGCTTTCGTGCCAGTAGAGGTGGGTTTCCACCGGCGGCACATCGTTGACCGGCAGGTTCACCGAGTACAGGTCATGGCGACGGGCAAAGCGTTCCGGCACGGTCATCACCATGTCGGTCTGCTGCAACACCTGGGATGCCATCAAGTAATGCTGGGATCGCAGGGCGATCTTGCGCTGGATGCCCATTTTGCCCAAGGCCAGGTCGACATGGCCCAGACCACTACGACGGCTGGAAATATGGATATGGGTCAGCGACAGATAATCATCAAGGGTGAATTTCTCTTTGCCCGCCAGCGGATGGCCCTTGCGCATGGCGCACACGTAACGGTCTTCCATCAACTTGACGTGGCGCACTTGCGGGTCAGTGTTAAGTGGCGCGTCGACAGCGAAATCGAGACGCCCGGCCGCCAGCTCCTTGGTTGTTTCGCGGCGCTTGGACAGAAAGCTTTCGATGATCACCGTCGGCGCCAGGCGCCGCAGGCGCTGAAACAGTGCCGGCAGGATCACCGCTTCGGTGAGGTCGGTCATGCTGATGCGGTAGGTCTTGACCGCCTGCAACGGGTTGAAAATACGGCTTTCCTGGACCGACACCCGCAGCAAGGAGAGGGCGTTACGCACCGGCCCGATAATGTTCTGCGCCATGGGCGTCGGGACCATGCCCTGAGCGGTACGCACGAACAACGGGTCGTTGAAGGTCTCGCGCAGACGGGCCAGAGCGTTCGAGACCGCCGGTTGAGTAATGCCGACAATCTGCCCGGCGCGGGTCAGGTTGGCTTCGGTGTAGATCGCGTCGAAGACGATGAAAAGGTTGAGGTCGACCTTGCTCAGATTCATTGCGCTGCACTCTTATTGTTGGGCTCTCGATCAGCCGATCATATATCGGTGATGAATGTTAATACACGCCGAGAATAGGCTAGGTAAATTTTCGTAGCTGTTCTAGCATCGATTGCATGACCTGAACAACTCATCAAAACCCTCAGTTAAAAGGTAGAGCTGCCCATGGATTTCGCTTATTCGCCCAAGGTGCAAGAACTGCGTGAGCGCGTGACCGCGTTCATGGACACCTACGTTTATCCCGCCGAAGCGGTGTTCGAGCGCCAGGTCGCCGAGGGCGATCGCTGGCAGCCGACCGCAATCATGGAGGAGCTCAAACTCAAGGCCAAGGCTGAAGGTTTGTGGAATTTGTTTCTGCCTGAGTCCGAACTCGGCGCCGGCCTGACCAACCTCGAATACGCGCCGTTGGCAGAAATCATGGGCCGTTCGCTGCTGGGCCCCGAGCCGTTCAACTGCTCCGCGCCAGACACCGGGAACATGGAAGTGCTGGTGCGTTACGCCAACGAAGAGCAGAAGCAACGCTGGCTCGAACCGTTGCTGCGCGGCGAGATCCGCTCGGCGTTCGCCATGACTGAACCGGACGTGGCCTCGTCCGACGCCACCAACATGGCCGCCCGCGCCGTGCGTGATGGTGATGAGTGGGTGATCAACGGCAAAAAATGGTGGACCTCAGGCGCTTGCGATCCACGCTGCAAGATTCTGATCTTCATGGGCCTGAGCGATCCTGACGCGCCGCGTCATGCGCAGCACTCGATGATTCTGGTGCCGGTGGATGCCCCGGGTGTGAAGATCGTTCGTCCGCTGCCAGTGTTCGGTTACGACGATGCACCTCATGGCCATGCCGAAGTGCTGTTCGAAAACGTCCGTGTGCCGTACGAAAACGTCCTGTTGGGCGAAGGACGCGGCTTTGAAATCGCTCAGGGTCGCCTTGGCCCGGGTCGGATTCACCACTGCATGCGTTCAATCGGCATGGCCGAACGTGCATTGGAACTGATGTGCAAGCGGGCGGTAACCCGTACTGCGTTCGGTAAACCTTTGGCGCGTCTGGGCGGCAACATCGACAAGATCGCCGACTCGCGCATGGAAATCGACATGGCACGCCTGCTGACGTTGAAAGCGGCGTACATGATGGACACCGTCGGCAACAAGATTGCGAAAAGCGAAATCGCTCAGATCAAGGTTGTCGCACCGAACGTGGCCTTGCGGGTGATCGACCGGGCGATCCAGATCCATGGCGGGGCAGGGGTGTCCAACGATTTCCCACTGGCCTACATGTATGCGATGCAACGCACCCTGCGCCTGGCCGACGGCCCGGACGAAGTGCACCGCGCGGCGATCGGCAAGTTCGAGATCGGCAAGTACGTGCCTAAAGAGATGATGCGCAGCAGTCACTGATAATGTGGGAGCGAGCAAGCTCGCTCCCACAGGTTCGGTTCGTCAGTCGACCATTGGCAACCCGTAGAATGCTCGCGCACACGCCGTGCTGTGAGCGGCCAGATCTTCCTCGCTCTCCCCGCGATGCAACGCCACTTCCCGCAACACTTCGGTCAGATACGCCGGTTCGTTGCGACCATTCTTCGGCTTGGGTCGCAGACTGCGCGGCAACAGATACGGCGCATCGCTCTCCAGCATTAACCGTCCCCGCTTGATCTCTTTCACCAGCGGATGCAGGTGCGTGCCCCGGCGCTCATCGCAGATCCAGCCGGTGATGCCGATGTGCAAATCCAGATCGAGGTAGCTGAACAGCGCCTTCTTTTCGCCCGTGAAGCAATGCACCACGGCGGCCGGCAATTGATCACGGTAATCGCGAAGGATTTCCAGCAAGCGCTGGCTGGCATCGCGCTCGTGGAGGAACACCGGCAATTGCAACTCGACCGCCATCGCCAGATGCTCTTCGAGGACTTTTTCCTGCTGCGGGCGCGGCGAGAAATCACGATTGAAATCCAGCCCGCATTCACCCACCGCCACGACGTTTGGCTCCTTGAGCAAACTGCGCAGACGCTGGGCGCTGTCGGCGTTCCAGTCGCTGGCGCAGTGGGGATGAATGCCGGCGGTGGCGAACAGCCGTTGAGCCGTTTCGTCCAGTTGCCGGCACAGTTCCAGCGCCTGCTCGCTGCCCTCGACACTGGTGCCGGTGAGCACCAGTTGGCAGACCCCGGCAGCGTAGGCGCGGTCGAGTACAGCCTGGTGTTTGTCGGCAAAACTGGGGTTGGTCAGGTTGACGCCGATATCGATGAGTTGCATGGTGCTACCTCGGACCAAAGGCCGGAAAGCATATCAGAGCTGTAGATTTATAAGAAAAGCCAAGAACTACAATGAGTTATAGCTGTCTCTTGATGCCGCGAGACAGGTCAGGGTGGCTAAAGGTGCCATCACTGTGCCAGTCTTTCGCACTTTGCCAGCGCACAAGGCGCTCTGTTTCTGTCGTTCGATTTCATGAAAATTCTTGAGATCGGCCCAGTATTCTTTCTGGAGAGTGGATGACACGCCCCTCGGTTTTGCTACTGCTGTGTTGTTCGTTGCTGCTGCCGATGCCGGCGGTTGCGCGTCTGGCCGGGCCGCTGCAAGCCGTGCCTTCGGCCAAAGTGCGCGACTTGGCGGAAATCCGCAGCAGTCGTGTGCTGCGGGTGCTGGTCAACCAGAGCCGCAACAGCTCCGGCGAAGTCCAGGGCCAGGCCATCGGGGTTGAATACCACCGCTTGCGTGCCTTCGAGCAGTACCTCAACGGTCACGCCCGTGAAGGTCAGGAAATTACCCTCAAGATCATTCCCAAGGGCAAGGATCAACTGATCGGCGCTTTGCAGCGCGGCGAGGGTGATCTGGTTGCACCGGGGGAATTGCTGGACCTGCAACCGGGCCACGCGGTCAGCACCAGTGAACCGATTGCCAGCAACATCCCGTTGATATTGGTCGGGATCAAAGGCGAGCGACGTTACACCCGTCTCGAACAACTCTCTGGCAAAACCTTGGCGTTGCCCACCGGCAGTGCCGCCGGGGACGCGGTCAGTCAGATCAATCAAAAGCTCGCGCTGCTTAAACTGCCACCGGTGACAATCGAGTGGGTCGATCCCAGTCTGGCGGTCGAGGATGTGCTGGAGATGGTCCAGGGCGGAATCTTTCACCTGACGATCGTCGAACAACCCATTGCCGAGCGCTGGGGAAAGATTCTGCCCAAATTGCGTTTCGATCGGCAGGTGCTCATCAGTGAACCGGGCGAAGAATTCTGGTTCGTGCGCCGCGACGCCTCAATGTTGCGCGCGAGCATTGATCGCTTCCTGACCGGTTACAAAAAACCATCGGATCAGGATGCCGCGTTCCTGCGGATCTATCGACGCCTGTATCAAGTGCACTATCCATTGGCCAAGGCTGATCGGCAGCGCCTCGAGAAACTTCGGCCTGTGCTGCAGAAGCACGCTGAAGCCCAAGGCATGGACTGGTTGAATCTGGCGGCCCTGGCGTTCAAGGAATCGGCCCTGCAACCCAATGCCCGCAGTGGCAGCGGCCCTACCGGCCTGATGCAGATCACCCCGTCCGCCGCCCAGCGAGTGGGGGTCAACAACATTCAGAATCTCGACGCCAATGTGCAGGCTGGGGCCAAGTACCTGGCGATGATCCGCCGCAAGTTCTTTGCCAGCCCCAAACTCAACGAGCGCGAGCGCATGGCGTTCGTGCTGGCGGCCTACAACATGGGGCCGGAGCGGGTTCAGGGCATGCGTGCCGAGGCTCGTCGGCGCGGTTTGAATCCCAATCAGTGGTTTTTCCAGGTCGAACGCATCGCCATGGAGCAGGTGGGAATGGGCGCCGTCAGCTATGTTAATAGCGTGAACAAGTATTACCTGGCGTTCGATCGGGAGCGGGAGTCGTTGGAGCCCCAGGGGCAAAAAGTTGCCTCACGTAAATAATCGAATAAACTGATTGTTATGGCGAATTTATTGCGCTTTTAACATGAGATTTACTGATTAATATAGCGGCCAACCAACACACACTGACAACGGATGACACAGCATGAGCACACTGATCAACAAGGTACTGTTTACCCGCGCCGGCTACGGCCTGACTGTCTTGCGGATTTTCGTCGGCATCATCTTCGCTGCCCACGGCTCGCAAAAACTTTTCGGGGCGTTCGGTGGTTACGGTCTGGCGGGCACTGCGCAGTACATGGAAAGCATCGGCCTGGCACCGGGCTATCTGATGGCGACGCTGGCCGGTGGTACTGAGTTCTTCGCCGGTCTGGCATTGATCATTGGCTTGCTGGTTCGCCCGGCAGCCCTCGGCCTGACCTTCCTTTCGCTGGTGGCAATCTTTTCGGTGCATCTTCCTAACGGTCTGTTCATGGCCAACAACGGTTATGAATTCGCCCTGGCCCTGCTCGGCGGCAGCATCGCGGTGCAGATCGAAGGCGCCGGCAAGCTCTCGGCTGACCGCGCTATCGCTGGCTGACCGCTCTGGTTCAATGAAAAGGCCCGCATTGCGCGTAATGCTGTTCACTTAAGGCTGGGGTACATATCCGTTTCTGCGGTAACGGCGACCTAGGGTTCCGCCCTTATGGCGGGTCACTTTGAAATACGGAATGCCGCCCAACCCCAAGTAACCAAACGCTCTTGCCCCTTTCGTTCGGTGCCTCGCCTAGGCTCGGCATGCCCTCGCTCCGGTCCTGCTCCGTGGGCCCGCCGCCATCGGCCATCCATGGCCGGGGGCGGCTAACCCGGCCATGCCGGGTTGCCCACTGCGCAGAACCTCCACTCGGCCTCTCGAGGGGGCGTGCACCGCAAACGCCAAAGCGAGGCGGCCTACCGGCCGACCTGGCTTCAAATGAACGCATTTCCCTGTAGGCGCTGTCGAGCGAAGCGAGGCTGCGATCTTTTGATCTTGCCGTTGTCGTTGCTGTTGCCGTTGCTTTGCTTTTGCTCCAGATCTGCCGCCCCTTTCCCAGAGGCCGAACGCAGGCGTTGCGCAGGGGGCACCGCGGCAAGGATGCCGCGGTAGTCGCCCCCGGCCATGGATGGCCGATGGCGGCGGGCCCCCGGAGCAATGCCTTCGTTACGGCATGCCGAGCCTAGGCGAGGCACCGAATGGCGGGGCAAGAGCCCTTGGTTACTTGGGGTTGGGCGGCATTCCGTATTTCCAAGTGACTCGCTGTAAAAGCGAAACCGCCAGCAGCCGCTACCGCAGAAATGGATATGTACCCCATCCCATCCCAAACTTTTCTTAAGTGAACAGCATTACGCATTGCGCGGGCCTTTTGTTGCTCATTCTTGACACTGTCCGGTCAGCTTCTCTAGGATGCTGCCCATGCGCCGATTTAAACAGCTACTTGCGGGGCGCCAGGTGACTCATTCAGTTACCGATAGAAGCTTGAAACAGGCTTCGAAATACCGCTAAAGCGCTGGTTCGGTGTTGCCTCTCACCTGCCATGCAGACTTTTGAGGCAGAGACACGACACAATGAATGCACTAAGCCCCGTTATACGCCCCGCGCCGATCACGGCACACCTCACCCAGCGCAATCCAAAAATCCTGCTTGGCGGCAAACATCAGCCGACACTTTTACGTTATCTCGATGGCTGGCCACGTCGCACCGGTGGGCCTGCGGCCTTCCTGATCCAGTTTGTCGAAGAGGGCGAATCGCTGGCTCGATTTGCCAGCGACAGTTTCGATCTGGCGGTGATTCAATCGCCCAGCCTCGAGGACGCCCCCGAAGTGATCAAGCAATTGACTCGCGTTGCCCGACAGGGGCTGATTACCCGCCGTTGAGGTTTAGAGCACTGCGACTCAAGGATAGTCGATCGCCACGATAAACACGCATTGCTCACCAGTCGGTGTCTGGACCCGAACCTCGGCGTCCAGCGCCTTGCCGATCAGGGCGCGGGCCAGCGGTGAGTCGATGCTGATCAGGCCCTGTTTCAAGTCCAGTTCATCCGGCCCGACAATGCGGTAGCGCGATTCTTTGCCGTCCTCGTCTTCGATCGTGACCCAGGCGCCAAAATAGACCTTGTTCGGATCGCTCGGTTTTTCGCTGACGACTTTGAGCGCTTCCAGCCGCTTGGTGAGAAAACGTACGCGACTGTCGATCTCGCGCAGCATCTTTTTGCCGTAGGTGTATTCGGCGTTTTCCGAGCGATCGCCCTGAGCCGCGGCCTCGCTGACCGACTGTGTGACCTGCGGCCGCCGAACATGCCAGAGCTCATGAAACTCGGCCCGCATCCGCGCTTCACCTTCGGGGGTGATCAGCGCGGTGCCAGCGGTGCGGGGAGGGCGATAACGGCTCATGGCAACTTCTTGTGGTAGAGAGAGCTTGAGTCTATCAACCCTCGCGCAAGACTGTCAGGGGACTGGCGTTCAGAGCACGGCGCGTACCAAACACACCGGCTCCCCCGATCAGCACCGCGCCGATCAGCGGCAATACCAGCAACCACGGATGCGGGTGCCACGGCAGGTCGAAGGCGTAGCGGTAGAGCACCATACTCACCAGTTCCGAACCCAGTGCTGCCAACAAGCCGCTGACCGCTCCAAGCAAACCGAACTCAATCCGCCGGGCCTTGACCAACAGTTGCCGCTCGGCCCCTAGCGCTCGCAACAAGGCGCCTTGGCGAATGCGTTCATCGAGCGTCGCCTGCAAGCCTGAAAACAACACCGCCATCCCCGCCGCCAACACGAACAACAGCACGTATTCCACCGCCAGGGTCACTTGGGCGAGGATGCTGCGCAGCTGCTCGAGCAAGGCTTCGACCTGCAAGATGGTCACCGCCGGGAATGCCCGCGACAGATCCACAATCTGCTGGTCATGACCGGCCGCCAGATAAAAACTGGTCAGGTAGGTCGCCGGCAGATCCTTCAGTGTGCCGGGCTGGAAGATCATGAAGAAGTTAGGCTGGAAGTTGTCCCAGTTGATCTCTCGCAGGCTGGTGACTTTCGCTTCGCGATTGACGCCGCCCACGGTAAACACCATGTGATCGCCGAGCTTGAGCTTCAGGCTTTCGGCGACTTTACCTTCTACCGATACGCCGGGTATTTCGTCCGGTGTCTGTTCGGCCCACCAGTTGCCCGCCGTGAGTTTGTTGCCCGCCGGCAAATCCGCCGCCCAGGTCAGGCTCAGGTCGCGCTGGATCGCTCGGTCACCGGCCGAATCCTTGCTGACGATTTCCTGTACCGGCTCGCCGTTGACGCTGATCAGCCGTCCAGGTACCACCGGGTATAGCGGCGCCGATTGCGCCGACAATTTGATCAGGCGATCGATGAACGCCTGTTTGTCCGCCGGCAGAATGTTAAGCGCGAAATAGTTGGGCGCGTTTTTCGGTAGCTGGTTCTGCCAGGTGTCCAGCAACTCGCCGCGCAGCAATGCAATCAGCGCCATGGACAGCAGAATCAAACCGAAGGCCAGGGATTGCCCCGCGGCCGCCAGTGGATGACGCAGCAATTGGCCCAGCCCGAGGCGCCACGGCAAAGAGGCGCGCGCCAGCATTCGGCGCAGACTCTTCAGAAGCAGCAACAGCAAGCCGCCAAGCACCAATGCTGCGATTACACCGCCACCGAGCAGGGCGAAGGTCAACACCAGATCCAGGCTCAGACGCCACATGATCAGCCCGAGGGCGCCCAATGCCGCGCCGTAAACCATCCAGGTGCTAGAGGGAATTGGCAGCATGTCCCGACGCAATACCCGCAATGGCGGAACCCGGCCCAGTGCCGCCAGTGGCGGCAAGGCAAAACCGGCCAACGCCACCAATCCGGTACCGATCCCGGCAATGGCAGGAAACAGACCGCCCGGTGGAACGTCGGTCGGTAATAAATCATGCAGCAGCGCGAACAGACCCAGCTGCGCGAACCAGCCGATCAGCGCGCCGCTGATACTGGCGAGCAGTCCGAGCACCGTCAGCTGCAAACTGAACAGCACCATGGTTTCGCGTCGGGACAGCCCCAGGCAACGCAGCAATGCACTGGCATCGAATCGGCGGGTGGCGAAGCGCGTCGCCGACAGCGCCACCGCCACACCGGACAGCAGAACCGCCACCAGACTGGCCATGTTCAAGTAACGCTCGGCCTTGCCCAGGGCGCCGCCGATCTGTCGGTTGCCATCGCGGGCATCCTGAAGACGCTGGTTGGCGGCCAGGCCGGGTTTGATCAATTGACGATAGGTTTCCAGCGCCTCGGCTTTACCGCGCCAGAGTTCGCGGTAACTGACCCGGCTGCCGGGTTGCACCACGCCGGTCGCCGCGAGGTCGCTGAGGTTGATCAGCACCCGCGGCGTCAGGCTGTAGAAATTGCCGGCGCGGTCCGGTTCGTAGGTCAGCACTCGCGCCAGTTTGAGGGTTCGAATGCCGACGTCGATGCTGTCGCCGATCTTCAGGTCCAGCGCGGTCAGCAGTCGTGCTTCAACCCAGGCTTCACCGGGTTTCGGTCCGCCACCGGGTTCTTCCGGGGCGAAGGGCGCCGGGGCACTTTTCAGTTCGCCTCGCAGTGGGTAGACGTCGTCGGCAGCTTTGATGCTGGACAACTGAATGCCATTGTCAGTGGCGATGACGCTGGAAAACTCCACCACTTGAGCGTGTTCGAGGCCCAGCTCCGTGCCGCTTTTAATCTGTTCGGGTCGCGCGGGAGAGCTGCCTTCAAGCAGCAAGTCGGCAGCGAGAAACTCGGTGGCGCGCAGCATCATGGCGCCGTTCAGGCGGGCGCCGAAGTAGCCGATCGCGGTACTTGCCGCAACGGCCACCAGCAAGGCAAAAAACAACACACGCAATTCACCGGCGCGGGCGTCGCGCAGCAGTTGGCGGATGGCAAGACTGAACAGGCGCAACAGCGGCAGGCGTGCCATCAAGGCTCCAGAGGGGCGACCAGCAGGCCGGCTTCAAGGCGGATCAGACGCCGGCAGCGATGTGCCAGGCGTTCGTCGTGGGTCACCAGCACCAGGGTTGTACCGCGTTCCTGGTTGAGTTCGAACAGCAGATCGCTGATGCGCTCGCCGGTGTGGCTGTCGAGGTTGCCGGTGGGTTCGTCGGCGAACAGCACATCGGGTTCTGCGGCAAACGCACGGGCAATCGCCACGCGCTGCTGTTCGCCACCCGAAAGCTGGCGTGGCGAATGGGTCAGCCGCTGGCCCAGGCCGACCCGTTGCAGCAGCTCGGTGGCGCGTTCACGGGCGTCTTTACGGCCATCGAGTTCCAGCGGCAGCATGACGTTTTCCAGGGCGTTGAGACTGTCGAGCAGTTGAAAGGACTGAAACACAAACCCAACATGCTCGGCCCGGATACGTGCGCGTTGGTCTTCATCGAGATTGCTCAGGGCTTGCCCTGCGAGGGTGACGTCGCCGCTGCTCGGCAGGTCGAGGCCAGCGAGCAAGCCGAGGAGGGTGGACTTGCCGGAACCGGAGGCGCCAACGATGGCCAGGCTGTCGCCCTTGTTCAGTTCCAGGCTGAGTTCGTGCAGGATAGTCAGTTCACCTTCCGCGCTGGGAACCACTTTGCTGAGGTTCTTCGCGGTGAGAATGCTTGCGCCCATGGAGAATCCGATGCGTGTGTGGTTTTTGAGTGCTGGCCTGGCCTTGATGTGCATGGCCCAGAACGCAGCGGCGGGTACAGTCCTGATCGTTGGCGATAGTATCAGCGCGGGTTTCGGGCTGGATACCCGGTTGGGGTGGGTCTCCCTGCTCGAGCAACGGCTCAAGCGCGAAGGTTTCGACGATAAGGTGGTCAATGCGTCCATCAGCGGCGACACCAGTGCCGGAGGCCAGGCGCGCCTGCCCGCGCTGCTTGCAGAGCATAAGCCTGAGTTGGTAATCCTCGAGTTGGGCGGCAACGACGGGCTGCGCGGAATGCCCCCAGCTAATTTGCAACAAAACCTTGCATCGATGATCGACAGTTCCAGGGACAGTGGCGCCAAGGTGCTTTTGCTCGGCATGCAGTTGCCACCCAACTACGGCGTTCGGTATACCGAGGCCTTCGCGAAGGTCTACAGCACCCTGGCGGAGGAAAAACAGATCCCGCTGGTGCCGTTTTTTCTCGACGGCGTGGGCGGTCATCCAGACTTGATGCAAGCCGACGGGCTGCACCCGGCTGCCGGGGCTCAGGACAAGTTACTGGAAAATGTCTGGCCTACACTGAAACCGCTGCTTTGACGCTTTTCTAGCGGCGGTGTTTCGGCTAAGGTGGCGCCCCCGATTTGGAGCCCCCGATGCCGCGTCCCGCCTGGTCACTTTTTGCCTACCAACTGATCGAGCCTGACGAACAGCTGGATCTGTTCGCCTGCCAGGAAGTGCGGGTACATCTGGTGACCCGTCAGCTGGAGCTGGGCGGCTCGGCGGACCGGACCTTGTGCGGCAGCCTGCTGCCAGCACAACCGCGCTGGTCAAGCGTCGAACGCCGAGTGTTCCAGGACCAGCGCCTGTGTTCGCTGTGCCGGGCCATTCTGGAATCGCAAAAACGCGGTACATCGCCGATCTGGCCAGAGCTGCGTTTCGAGCTTTAGAACCCGATACAGTGCTTGCTATCGGTCAACTCCCCGATTTTCCAGGCGCCGGTGTACAATCTCGTTTTTACACCCTTGTCGATCATGCGAAGGATTTTCCGGATGTTGCCGCGCTTTCCTGCCGTCACCCGCTACCTGTCTCTCGCCGCCCTTTGTGTGGCGGGTCCCGTAGCAGCATTGGAGCTGCCCCTGCCACCGCCCGGTGAAGACATCATCGGTCAGGTCCAGGTGATCCAGGCCAAGTACGAAGACACCTTCGCCGACCTTGGCACCACCTACGATCTGGGCTATTCGGAAATGGTCGCGGCCAACCCTGGCGTCGATCCATGGTTGCCGGGCGCTGGCACCGAAGTGGTGCTGCCGACGCGCTTCATCCTGCCGCCGGGTCCGCGTGAAGGCATCGTCATCAACCTGGCTGAATACCGCCTCTATTACTTCCCGAAAGGCCGGAACGTGGTGTACACCTTCCCGCTGGGTATCGGCCGTGAAGGCTGGGGCTCGCCGATTGCCCATACCAGCATCATCGCCAAGACGCCGAACCCGACTTGGACCCCTCCAGCGTCGATCAAGGCCGAGCACCTTGCCGATGGAGATCCGCTGCCGAATGTGGTGCCGGCAGGCCCGGACAACCCGTTGGGGCCGTTCAAATTCACGCTGGGCACGCCGGGCTACCTGATCCACGGTTCGAACAAGAAGTTCGGCATCGGCATGCGCACCAGCCACGGTTGCTTCCGCATGTTCAACAACAACGTGCTGGAGATGGCGGGCATGGTGCCGGTAGGTACGTCGGTACGCATCGTCAGCGATCCGTACAAATTCGGCGTCAGTGGCGGCAAAGTGTATCTGGAAGCGCACACACCGCTGGACGACAAGGGCAACCCCTCTGTAGTCGACAAGCACACCGCGGTGATCAATGCGATGCTCAAGCGTGAGGACATCACCAACAACCTGCGCATGAACTGGGATGTAGTGCGCGACGTGGTTGCCGCTGAAGATGGCCTGCCGGTGGAAATCGGAGTGCCGAATAGTGCTTCCGCGCCGATGGTGACGAGTGCACCGATCGACCCGCTGCAGTAATGCTTGAACAGAACCCGCCGACGCTGACTGCGCCGGCGGGTTTTTTATGGCCTGGACAAAACCCCGGGCAATAAAAAAGCCGACCCAAAAAATGGGTCGGCTTGATAACAATCCCGAAGGATTATTACTTGCGGCTAGCTTTGTCCAGCATGCGCAGAGCACGCTCGTTAGCTTCGTCAGCAGTCTGTTGTGCTTTTTGAGCAGCAGCCAGAGCTTCATCAGCTTTACGGTAAGCTTCGTCTGCACGAGCCTGGGAGCGAGCAGCTGCGTCTTCAGTAGCTGTCAGACGTGCTTCGGTTTCTTTCGATACGCTGCTGCAACCGGTAGCCAGAACTGCGGCCAGAGCCAGAGCAGAGAATTTCAGAACGTTGTTCATCGTGTTCCCCTTCAAGGACTTTCTATTAAGTAGCTGTCTCCTCAGAGTGAGGAAATAGCCGGCGTACATACTACCCATTACTTGTCGTAAGTAAACTGACGTATAGCAAGAAGCAAAAAAAATTGTAGGCGTTGATTCTTTTTCGAGCAACTTTTAACTGCATTGTTTAAAAAGTATCCAGCTGGGAGGCCCGAGCTGAGCGAGGCGCCGAAAAAAAGTTTCGCTCGCTCACAGCTCTTTTCCGAGTCTCGGCTAAAGTCTGTCTAGATGGATTCGTCTACACTTTTGTTCGGAATTTGCGTGGCGCCTCTCATATCTTTCTCCATGTTGAGGTGACTTTAACAAAGGGCGCTCGTCTTAAGTCTCAATATCCGGCAATGTTCAGGCTATCGACCTTCAGAGATATTCGGTCGAGCCATCTCTGCGTATTACGGAGCAGCACCCGCCAACCCGCGTGATGACGAGCGTATCTTGAGCATTTCTGCCAATGGCGCCTACTATTTGATACGTGCTCGGTTGCGCGAGATTGGTGCGGCTCTTCTCGGTGTCCATTCAGGCACGGGGTGGCGTAGATGTTCCTTCGCCGGAAAAACATCGGTAAGGTAGGGGTCAGAATTCCAGACCCGCGAGGAGTAGTGATGAGCGAGGCGTTGTCCATCCACCATGACCAGGCTGGTCATCAGTTCGAGACCAATGTGGACGGTCATCGTGCCTACCTGACCTATATGGATCTGGGGAAACAGACCCTGGATATCTATCGCACCTTTGTGCCCAATGCACTGCGTGGTCGCGGCATTGCGGCAGCCTTGACCGAGAAGGCGCTGGAGTACGCTGAGGAAATGGGCTACACCGTCATTCCATCGTGTTCCTACGTGGAGCGCTACATGGAACGTCACCAGCGGCATGCGGCCAAGCTGAGCCAGTAACCTTTCAAAGAATCGAACGCATAAAAAAACGCCGGGTCAAGCCCGGCGTTTTTTTGTGCGGCGAAAAGTGATCAGCTGCGATCGCGTTTCGGCAGCACGTCCTTGAGCTTGGCATGCATGCTGCGCAAGGTATTTTCGGTGGCGGTCCAGTCGATGCAGGCATCGGTGATCGACACGCCGTATTGCAGGTCGGCGAGGTCTTTCGGGATTGCCTGGCAGCCCCAGTTCAGGTGACTTTCGACCATCAGGCCGATGATCGACTGGTTGCCTTCGAGGATCTGGTTGGCGACGTTCTCCATCACCAGCGGTTGCAGGGCCGGGTCCTTGTTGGAGTTGGCGTGGCTGCAATCGACCATGATGTTCGGCTTGATCTTCGCTTTGTTCAGCGCTTGCTCGCAGAGCGCGACGCTGACCGAATCGTAGTTCGGCTTGCCGTTGCCACCGCGCAGTACCACGTGACCGTAGGCATTGCCCTTGGTGGTGACGATCGACACGCCACCTTCCTGGTTGATACCCAGGAAGCGGTGAGGGCTGGAAACCGATTGCAGGGCGTTGATAGCGACCGTCAGGCCGCCGTCGGTGCCGTTCTTGAAGCCCACTGCCGAGGACAGGCCGGAGGCCATTTCACGGTGAGTCTGGGATTCGGTTGTGCGCGCACCGATGGCCGACCAGCTGATCAGGTCCTGCAGGTACTGCGGGGAGATCGGGTCGAGGGCTTCAGTTGCGGTCGGCAGGCCCATCTCGGCCAGGTCCAGCAACAATTGACGACCGATGTGCAGACCGTCCTGAATCTTGAAGGAGTCGTCCAGGTACGGATCGTTGATCAAACCTTTCCAGCCGACGGTGGTGCGTGGCTTCTCGAAATACACGCGCATGACCAGATACAGGGTATCGGACACTTCGGCCGCAAGCGCCTTCAGGCGCTCGGCGTATTCGTGGGCAGCCTTGATGTCGTGGATTGAGCAAGGCCCGATGACAACAAACAGGCGGTGGTCGGTGCCATCAAGAATGTTGCGAATGACTTCGCGGCCCTTGGTGACAGTGCGCAGGGCAGCGTCGCTCAGAGGGATATCACGCTTGAGCTGATCGGGAGTGATCAGCGTCTCGTTGGAGGCGACGTTTAGGTCGTTGATCGGTAAATCAGCCATCGTTTACTCGTCAGGTCACGGGTGCCGGCCGCCAGCGAACCCGCGCGGCGGAGCACAGCAAATTAAGCGCGTCGGGGAGCAGAACCTTAGCGCGTTACACCGTGGCTCGACAATGGGCAGACACCGGTTTAAGGGGCATTCTGAATTAGTTTCCGCGGGGAAACCCATTGAGAATGCCCCTCCTAATCCAGCACAACCTGTGCAAATGCCCTGCGAACCGTGTCGTGAGAGAACTCGTCCGCATGCTCCTGGACCCATTCGAGGGCCAGGGCCTGAGTTTCCTGCAGATCGTCATGCGCGTCATGCAGGCGGCAGTAACGTTCGATCTGGCACACCTGCTCGCCCATCCGGGCACTGAACATCATCTGTTCGTCAACGAAGGCAATGCCTACCAGATAACCGCGTTTGCGTCGCAGGCACCAGGCTACATAGCCCAGAAAACGCATGTCGGGGTTCAAGGTCGGCATGCGAATTTCCAGCGCCGTACCGTGGCGCCACGCCCGGTGATAATTGCAAGCCATGCCCCCGAGGCTGATAGTGTGCAGCTGTTGCCGTGAAATACACTCAGGTTTGAGCAACGTTAATTCGACGGGCACATCGTCAGGGTGAGGAATAAAACGTCCCATGAACACGGACTCCATGTGTCGGCCATCTGACATTGTTTCACCCAGTATAGTGGTCGAATTGGAACTGACTGATTTCGACGCCGACCAACGGCTGCTGGCGATGAGCGGTGTGTCGCTGGTTATTTTCACCAGCGTCGGCTGCGCCAGTTGCCGTTTTGCCCGTGAGCAATTGCCACGACTCGATCTGGACGTCGATCGGCTGTGCTGGATTGATGCCGGGAACAATGGCGGGGTGGTCGAGCGTTATCAGGTTTTTTACTTGCCGGCGCTGTTTGTGGTGCGCGACGGTGAATTCTTCGGGGCACTAAAATCGCGCCTGACCCGCACCGAGCTCAATGAAACCGTGGGTCAGGCGTTGAGTCGAATTGCAGAGGAGTTGCCATGATGGGGGCAGTGACCAAACCGACAATCGGTATTATAGGAACCGGCGCGATCGGCGGTTTCTACGGGTTGATGCTGGCGCGTGCCGGTTTCGATGTGCATTTTCTGTTGCGCAGTGAGTTTTCGGCGGTGGCCGAGCGCGGGTTGCAGGTCGACAGTGCGGTTCACGGCGCGCTGACGTTGAATCCGGTTCAGGCGTATTCGACGGCCGAAGACATGCCGCCCTGTGACTGGTTGCTGGTGGGCGCGAAAACCACCAGTAACGCGCAGCTGGCACCGACGATCATTCAAGCCGCCGCCCCCGATGCGAAAGTGCTGCTGATGCAAAATGGCCTGGACGTTGAAGACAGTCTGCGAGCGTTGCTCCCTGATTCGCTGCACGTGCTCGGTGGGCTCTGCTATTTCTGCGTTCATCGCGACGGACCAGGCGTCATCACCCATCAGGCGCTCGGCGCGGTGAATGTTGGCTATCACAGTGGCCCTGCAGCTGATGAGCAGGTGCGCATGGCGATTGTCGAGGAGGGCGCCGGGCTGTTCCGCGCCGCCGGCATCGATTCCCAGGCCATGGCGAACCTGCATCAGGCACGCTGGCAAAAACTGGTCTGGAATATCCCCTACAACGGTCTGTCGGTTCTGCTCGGGGCAAGCACCACGCCGTTGATGGCCGATGCCGACAGTCGGGAACTGATCAAGGCTTTGATGGCTGAAGTGGTTCAGGGAGCAATCGCCTGCGGTCACGACGTACCGGCCGGTTATGCCGATCATCTGTTCATGGTGACCGAGAAGATGCCGGACTATTGGCCGAGCATGTACCACGATTTTCTGCACAAACGACCACTTGAGCTGGATGCGATTTACGCCCGGCCACTGGCGGCAGCCAAGGCTGCAGGATGCGAGTTGCCGCGAATCGAAGCCTTGTATCGCAGTTTGAGTTTTATCGATCGACGTAACACCTGAGTCGATCATCCTGAGGGGGAAGGGCATGGCAAAGACTATCGACGACAAACTGGTGCTGGCGATTTCTTCGCGTGCGCTGTTCGACCTGAGCGAAAGCCACAAGGTCTATCTGTCGAGCGGCGTCGAAGCCTATCGGCAATATCAGATCGAACACGAAGACGAAATCCTCGAGCCCGGTGATGCATTTCCGTTGGTGCAGAAACTCCTCAACCTCAATACCAGTCTGGGCCGCGCCCGGGTCGAGGTGATCCTGGTGTCGCGCAACAGTGCCGACACCGGCCTGCGGGTGTTCAATTCGATCCACCACTATGGCCTGGCGATTTCCCGCGCGGCGTTTGTCGGCGGACGCAGTCCTTATCCGTACCTGAAGGCGTTTGGCTGCGACCTGTTTCTCTCGACGCATGCCGAAGACGTGCGCAGTGCACTGGATGCCGGGTTCGCCGCGGCGACCATTCTGTCGGGTGGCGCCAGCCGTGCGGCCAGTGATGAATTGCGCATTGCCTTCGATGGTGACGCGGTGCTGTTTTCCGATGAGTCGGAGCGCGTCTATCAGTCCGGTGGTCTGGAAGCGTTTCAGGCCAGCGAGCGTGAAGCCGCCCGCGAGCCATTGCGCGGTGGGCCGTTCAAAGGCTTCCTTGCCGCCCTCAATCTGTTGCAACGGGAATTCCCGGAAGACGCTTGTCCGATTCGCACCGCCTTGGTGACGGCGCGATCGGCGCCCGCCCACGAGCGAGTGATCCGGACCTTGCGCGAATGGGACATTCGTCTGGACGAGTCGCTGTTTCTCGGCGGCCTGACCAAGTCGGCGTTTCTCGAAGCCTTTGCCGCCGACGTGTTTTTCGACGATCAGGCCGGTCATTGCGAGTTGGCCCGCGAGGTGGTCGCCACTGGCCACGTGCCGCACGGCATAAGCAACGAGCAAAAGGTTTAAGCCCACGGTTCAACGCGTTACGCGAAACGTCGTACTCGCCAAGGCACTGCTAAGCTGAATCAATCTCCGCCATGTTGGCACTCAAGGAGGTCATATGATTCATTCGATGCTGTACGCCACTGACCTCGGCCTGTACGCACCTTTGGTGATGCAGCATGCCTTGGCGCTAGCGCGAACATTCAATGCCGATCTCTACGTGGTGCACGCCGTTGAACCGATGGGGCTGTTTGCCGAGTCGGTGCTTCAGAGTTACCTCGATGAGCAGGCGTTGAATGAGTTTCACAGCCAAGGCTTGAACACGGTGATTGCCAACATCGAGCAGCGGGTACTCGACAGCTTTCGTGAAGAATTGGGGGATGAAGGGTCGCAGGACCTGGAGCGGATCAAAGCAGTGCGGGTGCTTCAAGGCGATCCGTCACAGGTGATTCTCGACCAGGCGCAGAAACTCTCCGTGGATTTGTTGATCGTAGGTAGTCATAGCCATGGTGCTGGCGCGGAAACGCCTTTGGGCCGGACTGCAGCGCGTGTGCTGCAACTGTCTCGGGTACCGGTCTATCTGGTGCCGCTGGTGGAGCGTCGGCGCCAAGGGGATCGTTAGAGCACCAATAGTGGCAGTTTGATAAAAAAGTTCTAGATTTATTCGTCAAACCATTAATATAGTTATATACCGTCGCTGATGCCCGTGGCGTCTACCTGCTTTGAGGGATTCATATGAAGCTTCAACAATTGCGCTACATCTGGGAAGTGGCGCACCACGACCTCAACGTTTCCGCTACAGCCCAAAGCCTTTACACGTCACAACCGGGCATCAGTAAGCAGATCCGTCTGCTGGAAGACGAATTGGGGGTTGAGGTTTTCGCTCGCAGCGGCAAGCACCTGACCCGCGTCACCCCGGCCGGCGAGCGCATTATCACCACCGCTGGCGAGATCCTGCGCAAGGTTGAAAGCATCAAGCAGATCGCCCAGGAATTCTCCAACGAGAAGAAAGGCACCCTGTCGATCGCCACCACGCACACCCAGGCGCGTTATGCGTTGCCACCGGTGATCAGCAATTTCATCAAGCAATACCCGGACGTTGCCCTGCACATGCACCAGGGTTCGCCGATGCAGATCGCTGAAATGGCCGCTGACGGCACCGTGGATTTCGCCATCGCCACCGAAGCGCTGGAGCTGTTCGGTGATCTGGTGATGATGCCGTGCTATCGCTGGAACCGCTGCGTGGTCGTGCCTCAGGGCCACCCGCTGACCAAGCTGTCGAAGCTGACCCTGGAAGCCCTGGCTGAATACCCGATCGTGACGTACGTATTCGGTTTCACAGGCCGCTCGAAACTCGACGAAGCGTTCAGTCATCGCGGCCTGACGCCGAAAGTGGTGTTCACCGCCGCCGACGCCGACGTGATCAAGACGTACGTTCGCCTGGGTCTGGGCGTGGGTATCGTGGCGAAAATGGCGGTCGATGCCAAACTCGATAGCGACCTGGTCATGCTTGATGCCAGCGACTTGTTCGAATCCAGCATTACTAAAATCGGTTTCCGTCGCGGCACGTTCTTGCGTGGCTTCATGTGCGACTTCATCGAGAAGTTCGCCCCGCACCTGACCCGCGAAGTCATGGCCAAGGCCATCCAGTGCCACAACAAGCAGGAACTGGAAGAGCTGTTCGACGGTGTCGAACTGCCGGTGCATTAATCTCCCGCGTTAGACCACCTCGGTAACAGAAAACTGTTGCCGAGCACCCGCCACCTGAATCTCCACCTCGTCCCCTTCGAACTTGCCCAGCAGGCTTTTACCCAGCGGTGAGCGGGGGGTGATGACGGTAATCCATTGCCCCACCAGGTCGACCTTCAAGCCCGCCGCGTCGGGGGCCAGAAACAACCATTGCTCACGACCCTTTTCGTCTTTCAGACCGAGCAGGGCACCGACTTCGATGCCGCGCTGATCATCATAAGGGCGCAGCGCCTGGTTCTGGCAAAGCGTCAGTGAGTGCCTGATTTCTTCCACCCGTTTGGCCTGCCCGGCTGCCAGATAAGACGCCTCCAGACCGAGCGTGTCGTACTTGTTCTCGGCGATGTTTTCTTCGTGGGTCGCGGTTTCGTAAGCGGTTTGTGCGGCGCGTTCGGCGATGTCGAGGTCGATCCGCAGCTTGTCGAGAATCAGTTGGTGGACGGTCGGCTTGTGCATAGAGAGATTCATGATCAATCGCAGAATTGCTGGACGTTGGCGCGGCTTTTTTCGCTCGGTGCAGTCTGGTCCTGTTGTAACCAGAACTGGCATTTGGGGTTCGATAGATTGCGGTTGTTGCTGCGGGCCTGATCAAGCCTTTGCTGCTGCTCGTTCTTGCGCAGGTTCTCTTCGTACTGTTCGAACAACGGGCTCTGAGGCGGAATATCCGGCACCGGTTGCACCACCACCGGTGGTTTGGCCAGTTGCTCGACCGCTGCCGCCACAGGCGCCAGTTGCTCGTTGAACAACAGTCGGGAGGTGAGCCAGCACGTCAGCGCGATCGCGATAAACCCCAGCCACACACCCAGGGCAATGCTGCCGGTCAGTTGCAAGGCGTTTAGCTGGATTGGCAACGGGCGGCGCGGGTTGGGACGGTAGGGCATGGCTGCCTCCTGGCGGGTGGTTGCGGGCGAGTGGCGATTGTCGCATGAAGATTAATCGCCGTCGGCTCTTCTGCACGGGGTAATTTATGAGGACAATCGGCGCCTTTGCCAACGGGAGCCTGGAATGCCTGAAATGAAAGCCCGCTGGGATATTTTCTGCGCGGTGGTCGACAACTTTGGCGACATCGGCGTGACCTGGCGTCTGGCCCGACAGCTGGTGGCCGAACATTCGGTGGCGGTGCGTTTGTGGGTCGATGATCTGCGGGCCTTCGAACGCTTGTGTCCGGAAATCGACATCAACGCCTCACAGCAATGGCAGCAGGGCGTCGAAGTGTGTCAGTGGACGACCGACTGGCAGCCGACTGAAGCCGCTGATGTGGTGATCGCCGCGTTCGCCTGCCAATTGCCGAGTGCTTACATGGAGGCCATGGCCGAGCGGGAAAAACCGCCGCTATGGATGAATCTCGACTATCTGAGTGCCGAGGACTGGATCGTCGGCTGCCACGGCTTGCCGTCGGTGAAATATAAGAGCGTACAAAAATTCTTTTTCTTCCCGGGGTTTCAGAAGGGCACCGGTGGCTTGCTGCGGGAAAGCGGATTGCTTGAGCGTCGTCAGCAGTTTCAGCAAAACCCCGAGGCCCAGCGAGAATTCCTGCAAGGTTTAGGGATTGATCGCGCGCAAGGTGCGCAGTTGATCTCGCTATTTGCCTACGAAAATAACGGGCTGGCCAGTTGGCTCGAGGCAATGGCTGCCGACTCTACGCCCACGCATCTGCTAGTGCCCGAAGGTCGGATTCTTGGGGATGTCGAACGTTGGCTCGGTGTGGACGGTCTGGTGGCCGGCGCGCTGCATGTGCGCGGTGAATTGACCGTGCAAGTGCTGCCGTTCGTCCGGCAGGATCAATACGATCACCTGCTCTGGTGCTGCGATTTCAATGCCGTGCGCGGCGAAGATTCCTTTGTCCGCGCCCAATGGGCGGGCCGGCCGCTGCTCTGGCACATCTATCAGCAGGACGAAGACATCCATCTGGACAAGCTCGACGCCTTCCTCGCGCTGTACACCCACGGCCTGTCGGAGCCTGCCCGCGAGGCGATCAGCGGTCTTTGGCGGGCGTGGAATGCGGGTGACAATATTACCGGGCACTGGCAATCGACCCGAAAACACTGGCCAGAACTGCAAAAACACGCCGAAGCGTGGTGTCTGGAACAGGCTTTGCAGGCAGATCTTGCCGCAGCGCTGGTACAGTTTTATGTAAATTGGATATGATACGCGGCCTAGATTTTTGTAAATCCCATCCAAATTCGGATATTCGCAATGAAAACTGGTAAAGAACTGAAACCCGGTACCGTGATCCGTCTCGAAAACGATCCTTGGCTGGTTCAGAAAGCTGAATTCACCAAGTCTGGTCGTAACAGCGCGATCATGAAGACCAAGCTGAAAAACCTGCTGACCGGTTACAAGACCGAGATCGTTTACAGCGCCGACGACAAGCTGGACGACGTAATCCTCGACCGCAAAGAAGCGACCCTGTCCTTCATCAGCGGCGACACCTACACGTTCATGGATACCACCGACTACACCATGTACGAGCTGAACGCTGAAGACATCGAAGCCGTTCTGCCTTTCGTTGAAGAAGGCATGACCGATGTTTGCGAAGCGATCTTCTTCGAAGAGCGTCTGGTTTCCGTAGAGCTGCCGACCACCATCGTGCGTGTAGTTGACTACACCGAAGGTTCGGCTCGCGGCGACACTTCCGGCAAGGTGATGAAGCCTGCCAAGCTGAGCAACGGTACTGAGCTGCAAGTTGCTGACTTTATCGAAATCGGTGACAAGATCGAGATCGATACCCGCGAAGGCGGTTCCTACAAAGGCCGTGCTAAATAAGCACTGCTTCAGGAATGAAAAAGCCCGACCATCGAGTCGGGCTTTTTTTGTGGCCGAAGATCAAGATCAAAAGATCGCAGCCTCGTTGCACTCGACAGCTCCTACAGGGGAATACAAAACCAATGTAGGAGCTGTCGAGTGCAACGAGGCTGCGATCTTTTGCTTTATTTCAGGTGTTGCTTGAGCTCTTCAGAGGCTTGAAGCATCGCCGAACGCACCGCTGGCACCTGGCTCACCACGTTAAGCAAACCATAGTCGTGGATCATGCCGTTGTAGCGCACCGCCGTGACCGGCACCCCAGCCTCGTCGAGTTTGCGGGCGTAGGCTTCGCCTTCATCGCGCAGCACGTCGGCGCCGGCGGTCTGCACCAGGGCAGGTGGCAGGCCCTTGAGTTGCGCGGTGGTTGCCCGCAACGGCGAGGCATAGATCTCGTTACGCTGTTTGGCATCTGTGGTGTAGTTGTCCCAGAACCACTTCATCATGTTTTTGGTGAGGAAGTGCCCCTCGGCAAACTGGTTGTAGGACGCCGTCTCGAAGCTGGCGTCAGTCACCGGCCACAGCAGCACCTGGAACCTGATCGCTGGCGTGCCTTTGTCTTTGGCCATCAGCGCAACCACTGCCGCCATGTTGCCGCCGACGCTGTTGCCGGCCACGGCCAGACGTTTGCCGTCGACGTTGATCTCTTTACCGTGCTCGGCCACCCATTTGGTTGCGGCGTAAGCCTGGTTGATCGCCACCGGGTAATGCGCTTCCGGCGACGGGGTGTAATTGACGAACACTGCCGCCGCCCCCGAACCGGTAACCAAGTCCCGAACCAGACGTTCATGGGTCGGGAAATCCCCCAGCACCCAGCCACCGCCGTGAAAGAACATGAACACGGGCAGCGGACCTTTGACCCCGGCCGGCCGGACGATGGTCAGGTTGAGCGGTTGGCCGTCGACTTGAATGGTCTTCTCGCTGACATCGGCTTTTGGCAGCGTCAGTTTCACCCCGGCCTGCGCGCCGACCAGCACGGCGCGGGCTTCTTTAGGGGTGAGTTGTTCCATCGGTTTACCGGTACCGGCATTCAGAACGTCGAGGAACCCCTGGGTGTTGTGTTCAACACCTTCACCCGCGAACGCGCTGTTAATGGACAAGGCGAGAAGGGGACCGGTCAAGACTTTACTGAAAGTGCTCATGTTCGTTTCCTGGTTCGGGCCTGGGAATCAGCGGTTAGACGGTAACGTGCAGGCGCACATCGACGTTGCCACGGGTGGCGTTGGAGTACGGGCAGACCTGGTGTGCAGCGTCGACCAGGCTTTGTGCATCGGCGTGTTCAAAACCCGGCAAGCTGATGTGCAGGTCGATGTCGAGGCCGAAACCGCCAGGGATCTGGCCGATGCCGACATGGGCGGTGATCGAAGCGTCGTCCGGGATTTTGCGTTTGGTCTGGCTGGCCACGAATTTCAGCGCGCCGATGAAGCAGGCGGAGTAGCCGGCTGCGAACAGTTGCTCAGGGTTGGTCGCTGCACCGCCAGCACCACCGAGTTCTTTGGGTGTGGCGAGTTTGACGTCGAGGATGTTGTCGCTGGAAACCGCACGACCGTCACGGCCACCGGTGGAAGTTGCGATAGCGGTGTAGAGAGTTTGCATGTGTAAGCCTCATTCGAGTTTGGTTGTTTCGCGCTAAATGTTTGTGCGCTAAGTAAGTGCGAAATAAATGTAGCTCGTGAATATTTAGCGCGCAATATAAATTTTTGAAGAAGTTTTGGTTTGAGAGGCAGGGGCTGAATGGATGTGTTGAGTTAGAGCTGTTGCGTCAGGATTTTCAGCGGGGATTTTTCTGACGGGGGGGAGCGAGGTCGGAGGGACACCACAAAGCAAATGTGGGAGCGAGCTTGCTCGCGATGGCGGTGAGTCAGTCAACATCAATGTTGAATGTCAGATCGCTATCGCGAGCAAGCTCGCTCCCACAGGGGATTCGTGATGGTTTGGAGATTAGAGACTGTCCTGCAGATTACTGCGCAGCGCTTGCAGCTCCGCTTGAAGTTTCTGCAGGCGCTCCAGCGTCATACCGCTAGCGCCGAGGATGCACTGGGGAACGTCCCGAGCCTTGTCCCGCAAGGCGCGGCCCTGTTCAGTCAGTTCGACAATCACCACCCGCTCGTCCTCACGGCTGCGGGTGCGGCTGAGCAAGCCTTCGACTTCCAGGCGTTTGAGCAGTGGCGTCAGTGAACCGGGATCGGTCAGCAAGCGCGTGCTGATTTCGCCTACGGTCAAACCGTCCTGTTCCCATAACACCATCATCGCCAGGTATTGCGGATAGGTCAGGCCCAGCGCTTGCAACAGCGGCTTATAGACCTTGGTCATCAGCAGCGAGGTGGAATGCAGGGCGAAGCAGGCCTGATTGTCCAGCAGCAGGTCGTCGCAGTTATCCGGGGTGTTGCACTCGGTGGTCATTTCGAAGCCTTGATCAGTGATCGTCATAAATCTAGCGGGCGAATCTTTAATGCACCAGACAATTCTAGCCTAGTGCCGGTCGAGGGTACTTTGCAGGACCAGATCCCACGGCGGGATCGGGCTGAAGCGGGTTTTCAGGTATTCCAGCAATAAGCGGCTGCGGGGATTGGGTTGTTGCTCAAGGCGCAAGGCATAAATACCGGTCGTTTCCGGTGGTGGCAGGCCGTGTTCGCAGAACAGCGGAAGCAGTTCACCGCGTAACAGGTATTCGCTGGTCAACCAGGTCGGCAAGTGCGCGATACCCAGCCCGGCCAATGCGCCGCAAACCAACGCCTCTGCATTGTTGGCACTCATGCGGATGCGCGCCGGGCGGTGCAAGTGCATCTGCCCGTCCCGCTCGAAACGCCAGGCGAACGGCGGTGCCAGGCCATCCCAGTCGAGCCCGTCGTGTTCAATCAACTGCGCCGGATCGGTTGGTACACCACGTCGTTGCAAATACCCGGGGCTGGCGCAGGCGATGCGCACCATGCTCGCCAGCGGCGTGGCCACCAGCCGGGTATCGGCCATTTGCCCGGCACGCAGCACCAGATCGACCTTACCCAGATTCAAACCCTGCATGTCGACGAAACTGTCGATCAAGTGCAACTGCACATCGAGACCGGGGTAGAGCATCAGAAAGTCGGCAATCACCGGCGCCAGGTGTCGCCGCCCGAACGCTGCCGGTGCATCGATCCGAATCAAGCCTTCGGGTGCGCTGCTCAAGGATACCGCCTCAGCCCGAGCCAGCCGCAGTTCAGCAACGATCCGCCGCGCGCGCTCGGCAAACGCCAAACCCGCCGGCGTAGCGCGCACTGCGTGGGTGCTGCGAATGAACAACTGGCTGCCGACGGCGCTTTCCAGGCTGTCGATGCGTCGCGCCACCGCCGAAGGGGTCAGCGGGTGGCGGCGGGACGCGGCGGAAAAACTGCCGGTTTCCAGCACGTCGAGGAACAGACCCAGTTGTTCGGTCAATTGATTGGGGTTCATGGTGTCGTCTGCGCTTGTGCGAAGTTGGCACAGCCATTGTGCGTTGCTGTGCGTTTCCCCGCCAGCGCCGACTGCGTAGGATGAATAGCCTGACGTGAAGGGAAAATCGCCTGTGATTGAGTTTTTAATGTATCTGGTGTTTGGCGCTGCCTTGGGCACCCTCGGTGGGTTATTCGGCATTGGCGGTGGTTTGATCGCGATCCCGCTGCTGGGCGTGTTGTTCGGCCTCGATCAGCAGATTGCCCAAGGCACGGCGCTGGTGATGGTGGTGCCCAACGTGATGCTGGCGCTGTGGCGTTACCACCAGCGTAATCGCATTGAATTGCGCCACGCGCTGCCATTGGCCTCGATGGGGTTCTGTTTCGCCTGGATCGGTTCGATCTGGGCGGTGGGCATTGATGCGCAAACCATGCGCGTCGGATTTGTCGCGTTCCTGATTGCCCTGTCGGCCTACAACCTGGTGCGAATGTTCTGCGCCAACGCGCCAGTGTCTGCGCAGATGAATTACTCATGGCCATGGCTGGGCGTGCTCGGCGCCGCCTCCGGCACCATGGGCGGGTTGTTTGGCGTGGGCGGGGCGG
>NZ_JBBWCB010000311.1:0-747 GCF_039888995.1 Pseudomonas rossensis
ACGGATACTCGATCACGACGGTGCACCCGGCAGCGAAGGCGGGATCGAAGCCTGGCTGCGGCTGGGCGCAGCGGTGGGGCTGGATCGCGAGCAAATCCTCTCGCAGGAATTGGTGCTGCCCGGTGTCCGTTTCGCCGTCGACGCCTACGTCAATTTCGCCCGTCGCGCCTGTTGGCAGGAAGCCGCCAGCAGTTCGCTGACTGAGCTGTTTGCGCCACAGATCCACCAATCCCGGCTCGACGCCTGGCCAACCCATTACCCGTGGATCGACGTCGGCGGTTACGACTATTTCCGCACTCGCCTGAGTCAGGCGCGACGGGATGTCGAGCATGGTTTGCGCATCACCCTGGCGCACTACGTCACGGTCGAAGGCCAGCAACGCATGCTGGAAATCCTGCAATTCAAGCTCGACGTGCTGTGGAGCATGCTCGACGCCATGAGCATGGCCTACGAGCTGGAGCGCCCGCCGTATCACAGCGTCACCACGGAGCAGGTCTGGCACCGGGGGATTGCCCTGTGAGCCTGATCGACCGCGAGCAATCACCGTCGCTGCGCCAGGGTTTTCGCTTGCAATGGGAACCTCGTCAGGACTGTCACGTGCTGCTGTACCCCGAAGGCATGATCAAACTCAACATCAGTGCCGGGCAGATCCTTGATCTGGTGGACGGCCAGCGCAGTGTCGCGGCGATCATTGATCGACTGTCTGCGAGTTTCCCCGGCGTACCGGGGATCGACGAAGATGTGCTG
>NZ_JBBWCB010000312.1:0-733 GCF_039888995.1 Pseudomonas rossensis
GCCCAGCAGATAATCGGATTGGCTCAGAGCCGTGTCGAGGTAACCCAGGTAGTTGGCCACCTCCGAATTGATCCGCGGATGCAACGGCGTGCCGGCTTCACCGAGGCGTCCCACGTACAGGTTCAACATCAGCGGCAACATCGCCGAGCCTTCGGCGAAATGCAGCCACTGCACGTATTCGTCATAGGCGGGGGTGGACGGATCGGGTTGCAGGCGACCGTCGCCATGACGGCGAATCAGGTAGTCGATGATCGCGGAGGACTCGAGCAGCTTCTGCGCGCCGTCTTCGATGACCGGTGATTTACCCAGGGCATTGATCGCTTTCAATTCGGGCGGTGCCAGGTTGGTCTTCGGGTCGCGCTGATAGCATTTCAGCTCGTAAGGGATGGCCAGTTCTTCCAGCAGCCAGAGAATCCGCTGGGAACGGGAGTTGTTCAGGTGATGCACGATAATCATGGTCGATGCCTTATCAGAAAATGGGGTTGTCGTTGGGCTTGAAGAACACTAGACCTTTTTGGCTCATTCGAAGTGCCCTCAATCCTTGCTCGCCGGTTTTGCTGTGCGCTTGGTGCCCGCCGAGGGCTTGCGTTTGGCGGGCTTGCGTTTGTTTTTCCACGGTGTGGCACCGCGCCCGGCGGGGCTTGCCGGGCCGCTGATGGTCAGGCTCAGGCCGGCGCAACGGGCGACCTGTTTGCTCATCCACGCGGCCTGTTTGGTGACGAACTCTTCCAGG
>NZ_JBBWCB010000313.1:0-719 GCF_039888995.1 Pseudomonas rossensis
AGTCTTTTTTAGTCGCAATTCATGCCGGTCCGCTAGGCTGGACGCAATGAATACGGGTCGAAAACCGTATTGATTGCAGGTCGGGAAGTTTTCGAATGCAGGTCGTTACACTCATCGCCCAGAAGGCCCCCGCAGAAGCACGTTGAAGGCGTGGTTAATGGCCGCGCGCGCGCTTGGGTGGAGTCCGTGTTGCGTAATGGCCGTATTGACCGTCGCCTCCAACGCTGCTGGGCGCACTTCGCCCGCAGCAGGCGCCAGCGCTGACCAGCTCAGACTCTGCTGCTCGAGGTGACACAAAAATCGTGAAATCGCAGAGCGGTGTTGCGTGGAAAGGGTTATGGGCAGTTGCGCCATCACTGCTTGGTGTTCGGGCCACGCAGGTATCAGGTAGACCCGACCGGAAGGCCCCTGCAGAAACACGTTGAAGGCGTGGTTAATGGCCGCGCGCGTGCCTATCTGAAGTCCGTGTTGCGTAATGGCCGTATTGACCGCCGCCTCCAACGCTGCTGGGCGCACTTCGCCCGCAGCAGGCGCCAGCGTTGACCAACGCAGACCCTGCTGCTCGAGGTGACACAGAAATCGTGAAATCGTAGAGCGATATTGCCGGGGAAGGGTTGTGGGCAGTTGCGCCATCACGGCTTGGTGTTCAGGCCACACAGGTATCAGGCGGACTATACCGGAAGGCCCCAGCAGAACCACGTTGAAGGCGTGGTTAATGG
>NZ_JBBWCB010000314.1:0-717 GCF_039888995.1 Pseudomonas rossensis
ATCAAGCCACAAAAAATGAAGTAGCTACGCCGCGAATGGCCTCCGCGCCAGCATGATTTGATTCCTCCCCACCTCAGACGCCGCCTGTTTGGATAGGTGGGGTTTATGGATCAGTTACATTTCGCTACCTCAAGCACACCTCCAAACTGATCCGCAAACTCGGCAACTCCGATCTTGCCCTGCAGCACAACAAAGTCATCAACCTGAAACTGGCCGTCGATTCGATGGACGGCGGCGTCATCGGCCATGGCGAGTATTTTTGCAAACGTGGTTATGTCGAAGGCATGGAGCTGTCATTTGGTGAAGCCCGCAGCGGCATCGGTGGCGGGATCTGCCAACTGAGTAACCTGATTCACTGGATGGCGATTCACTCACCACTGGTCGTGGTTGAACGGTCGAACCACAGCTTCGATCCCTTTCCTGACGAAGGGCGGGTACTGCCATTCGGCTCCGGGGCTGCGATCTTTTACAACTACATTGACCTGGTATTGCATAACCCGACTGATCGTTATTTTCAATTGAAGCTCAATGTCGCCGAGCAACAGTTGGAAGGAGAGTTGTTGTGCGATCAGGTGAGAGAGTTTCGGTATCACGTTTATCAACTTGGGCACCGGTTTGTGCGATAGATCTGGCCATGAATGCCGCTGCCGTCAGGCGAGAGCTGCAAAAAGGCCGGTTTGTGCAGCAGGGTCTCGAGGTCCAGGGACGGCTGTTCAC
>NZ_JBBWCB010000315.1:0-710 GCF_039888995.1 Pseudomonas rossensis
GTTACTGCCTTCCTTGGGGATCGCGTAGGCGATGTTCACGCCGTTCTTGGCTTCCTTGGCCCGGTTCGCGGCCTGGAACACGTCACCCGAGTAACCGAAAGCCACGCAGATGTCGCCGTTGGCCAAATCTGAAACGTACTTCGAGGAGTGGAAGTAGGTGACGTATGGGCGGATGCTCAACAGCTTGGCTTCAGCCTTTTTGTAATCCTCAGGGTTTTCGCTGCGCGGGTCCATGCCCATGTAATTGAGGACCGCCGGGAACACTTCATCGGCCGAATCCATCATCGACACGCCGCACTGACTGAGTTTTTTCAGGTTCTCCGGTTCGAAAAACACGGCCCAGGAATCGATACGGTCAATGCCGAGCACTTGCTTGACCTTGTCGACGTTGTAGCCGATGCCGTTGGTGCCCCACAGGTATGGGACCGAGTGTTCGTTGCCCGGATCGTTTTTCTCCAGCAGCGCCAGCAGTTTCGGGTCGAGGTTCTTGAAGTTGGGCAGCTGCGAACGATCGAGCTTCAGGAACGCGCCGGCTTTCACCTGGCGAGCGAGGAAGTGGTTGGACGGCACCACCACGTCATACCCGGTGCGGCCGGCGAGCAGTTTGCCCTCCAGGGTTTCGTTGGAATCGAACACGTCGTAGATCACCTTGATCCCGCTTTTCGCCTGGAAGTCGACGAGAGTGGTCTCGCCGATGTAATCGGTCCAGT
>NZ_JBBWCB010000316.1:0-668 GCF_039888995.1 Pseudomonas rossensis
TGCAGGTTCATTCGCCATTAATCCCGGTTCGCAGGGCCGGATAGACGCAATTAATTCCGGTCGAAAAATGTGCTGATTGCAGGTCGGTGCGTGTATGAATGCAGGTCACTACACTTATCCATGGAACCCAAAAGGTCGAAACGACACTCATCAGGTTTATATTTTGGATTAAACCAATGAGCGGAATAAACAGCATTTCTGGTTCGCCTACTACCCCCATCCAACACAGCCCAAGCCAGGCGTCTGGGCCTGCTCGATTGGTGATAAGAACCGCTGACCAGGCTAGAGATCACTGGCGCGTTATCACGAGCCAGGGCACATAGACGGGGAGACCTATCGGCTAACCACCCAACCATGACCGTCACCACCTGCGCGCCTGTTTTTCTTTTTTACCTTTTTCCACTCATCATGGAGTGTTTATGAGTCCACGAATCCCCCTCAGCAGTTCATACGCGTGGACAGAACCGCACCAGTCCCCACCACCGTCGCCTGCCAGGCATCCCGCTCAAGCCCCCGACAACCCGACCCCGCTTCGCTCCGCCGGGACGACCTCCAACGAACACAGGGTTGAACTCGTCGACGATGGCACCGTGGGGTGCGCCAATCGCAACGACCTCATCCGCTGGGCCATTAATCAGGTTCAACCTCACATGTATGGGCCCCTGCCG
>NZ_JBBWCB010000317.1:0-648 GCF_039888995.1 Pseudomonas rossensis
GGCGATGTTGCGATCAGCCAGAAAATTCCGCGGGTACTGGAAGATGCCACCCAGCCGGTGCCGGGCCTGCTGCGTGAACTGATCGACGAACTGTTGGCCGAGTGGCGCCATTTGGGCGAACGCATCAGCGTGCTGACGGGGCGCCTGGAAGTGGCCGCCAACGCCGACATGACGGCGAAGCGACTGATGACTGTGCGCGGCATCGGCCCAGTCACTGCCACGGCACTGGTGGCCAAGGAAACCAAGCCTGAGCGATTTCCCAATGCCCGCAAGTTTGCCGCGTACTTTGGCATGGTGCCTGACCAGCACAGCAGCGGGCAGACGGTCCGGCTGGGGGACATGACCAAGCGAGGTGATGTTTATTTACGCAGCCTGATGATCCAGGGAGCCCATGCGGTACTGCAACAACTACGACCTGATTCCCAGCAACCCGATGACCGCCGCTTGTTGCGCTGGATGAGCCGACTGGGCCGTAAGGAGGCTGCGGTCAGGCTAGCCAACCGTAACCTGCGAATCGTCTGGGTGCTTCTACAGAATGACCAGACTTATCGTCGCCAGGCTGGTGATGGCCAGCAAGCGACGATGAGCCACTGAGCGACAGAGTTCTGCCACCGAGGTACTAACTGTCCGGCCCTTTGCTGAAAAAAA
>NZ_JBBWCB010000318.1:0-647 GCF_039888995.1 Pseudomonas rossensis
CAAAGCGACAGGCTCTCCATATCAGATTGCAGGAATTAAATGGGGACAGATCAATTTTGCTGCGTACGTTTTATGGCACTTGCGAGCGCTGCGGCTTCGCTGCGTAACGCATCAAATCTCGTGTTCAACTCGATATACCCGGGCTTCCAGGCCCAAACACCATCGACGTGGTGTTGCCCAAGGATCAGGTCATTGAGCGAGCCCGTTCCGCCAAAGGCTGACAGCAAGTATTCAACCCCGTAGTAATCAGAGTTCATCAAGTGTGCCTTGGCTTTGCGCATCCACTGGCTCCAGTCAGTGGCTCCATCGCTTTCAAGTACGATGGCGAGCTGATCCAGAACGTCGATCAATTGTTCAGTCATTTGACCCATTTTGAGTTCATCCAAACTGTGGAACGATGGATTTTCGGCCATTGAGCAGTTGACCGTACGATAACCTCCGCTTCAGTCATTTGCGCACACAATCCTTGATTTCGCTCGGAGCTGGCAAGTCCGATGGATATTGGCGCACCTCTTTGTTTACGGACACAAAAAACGGGCGCCGTCATGGCGCTCGTTTTCGTTTATTCCGCTGCTTGAGCCCGCAAGCGCCGGCCGATCACGTCCATCAAGTCACAGCCGTCGCGTAACGGAATGGCCAGCAGCTTG
>NZ_JBBWCB010000319.1:0-645 GCF_039888995.1 Pseudomonas rossensis
GAATCGCCGGGAATATGGCAGTTCTGGCAGCGTGGGCTCTGGAAGACCTTTTGCACGGTATCGAACGCCTTGATGGCTTCCTTATCATCAGCGACCAGGTCTTCGGCGTAGCCGACCAAGCCGATCAACACCACCGCGCCAAGAATCAGATGTCGTCTCATCTCACACCCCCGACAGTTGCAGCGGCAGTTCCCGCAAGCGCTGGCCGGTCAGGGCGAACACCGCGTTGGCCACTGCCGGCGCCGTGGGCGGCACACCGGCCTCGCCGATGCCGCCGGGTTTGTCGCTGCTGGGCAAGATATGCACTTCCACCACCGGCATTTCGTTGAGCCGCAGCACTTGATAGTCGTGGTAATTGGACTGCACCACTTGCCCGTTCTTGAAGGTCAGTTTGCTGTGCAAGGTAAATCCGAGGCCGAACGTGATGGCCGATTCCATTTGCGCCGCGATGCTCATCGGGTTGACCGCAATGCCGCAATCCACCGCACACACCACCCGGTGTACGCGGATCGCCAGGTTGTCCTGGGACACCTCGGCCACCTGGGCAACATAACTGCCGAAAGACTCATGCACCGCGACACCCAACGCATGGCCGTCCGGCAGTGGCGCCTTCCAGTTGGCTTTCTCGACGGCCAGGTTCAGCAC
>NZ_JBBWCB010000320.1:0-605 GCF_039888995.1 Pseudomonas rossensis
AAACTCTTGTTTGTATTGCGTCAGGATACAAAATTTGGGAAGGCAGAAGGCAAAACGAACTCAGACCCCGAAACAATTTAGGAAATTGCCGCTCAAGAACCCAAAAATCAGCTGAGGCACCCAAAACCATGACAGAAAGCCAGAATTGGAGCAAGCCAACAATTGTGCCCTGATTGAAAAAGACCATTCCTTCCGTGTCTTGAACTCCATATTACAGCCTCAAAATCAAAGCTCACATCAGAAAATTCATTACAAACCATGATATATAAGGGAAATGTGAAAAAACCAAAGAAATGCAAGAGTCCTTTGTGATATTTGGCTGGATTTAGACACAAGGAAACAGGCTTTTTCCAGATTCATCCACCCCTCCAGCTGACTTTTTGTTTCTTGAGCGGCAATTTCCTTAATGTATTCTGGGTTTGAGTTGAATTTGCCTTCTTCCTTCCCAAATTTTGTATTCTGACACAATACAAACAAGAGTTTGGGCAGAGTAGCCATTATGAAATAAAAAACACAACAAATAGGCATTTGAAGCTTATAAATCTACAGGTAACATGAACAAGGTGAGTTTTTGTGTTTTGCAAAATCAAATGGAACACTTTGGC